>NZ_MDGW01000431.1:0-23804 GCF_001712525.1 Shigella sp. FC1661 | reverse complement strand
TTTACGCGTATGACAGGCTCCGGAAGACGGTTGTTGCGCACGTATTCGGTGAACGCACTATGGCGACGCTGGGGCGTCTTATGAGCTTGCTGTCACCCTTTGACGTGGTGATATGGATGACGGATGGCTGGCCACTGTATGAATCCCGCCTGAAGGGAAAGCTGCACGTAATCAGCAAGCGATATACGCAGCGAATTGAGCGGCATAACCTGAATCTGAGGCAGCACCTGGCACGGCTGGGACGGAAGTCGCTGTCGTTCTCAAAATCGGTGGAGCTGCATGACAAAGTCATCGGGCATTATCTGAACATAAAACACTATCAATAAGTTGGAGTCATTACCTACTTCGATAATGTTATATTTCCTGATAATCATTTGCAGGCAAAATGTTTTCACCCTTAAATGAGTATTTATTCTCATAGATCGAAAAAGGATTCATTATGGTTACACTTTACGGCATCAAAAATTGTGACACCATTAAAAAGGCTCGCCGTTGGCTGGAAGCCAATAACATCGACTATCGTTTTCATGATTACCGCGTCGATGGGCTGGACAGCGAATTATTGAACGGTTTTATCAACGAATTAGGCTGGGAAGCGTTACTGAACACCCGTGGTACAACCTGGCGTAAACTGGACGAAACCACCCGCAATAAAATCACCGATGCGGCCTCTGCGGCGGCATTAATGACTGAAATGCCTTCAATTATCAAACGTCCATTGCTCTGCGCGCCTGGTAAGCCTATGCTGCTGGGTTTCAGTGATTCCAGTTATCAGCAATTTTTCCATGAGGTGTAGTCTATGTCGTGCCCGGTTATTGAGCTGACACAACAGCTTATTCGCCGCCCTTCCCTGAGTCCTGATGACGCAGGATGCCAGGCTTTGTTGATTGAACGTTTGCAGGCGATCGGTTTTACCGTTGAACGCATGGACTTTGCCGATACGCAGAATTTTTGGGCATGGCGTGGGCAAGGTGAAACGTTAGCCTTTGCCGGGCATACCGACGTGGTGCCGCCTGGCGACGCCGATCGTTGGATCAATCCGCCGTTTGAACCCACCATTCGTGATGGCATGTTATTCGGGCGCGGTGCGGCAGATATGAAAGGCTCGCTGGCGGCGATGGTGGTAGCGGCAGAACGCTTTGTCGCACAACATCCCAACCATACGGGGCGACTGGCATTTCTGATCACCTCTGATGAAGAAGCCAGTGCCCACAACGGTACGGTAAAAGTCGTCGAAGCGTTGATGGCACGTAATGAGCGTCTCGATTACTGCCTGGTCGGCGAACCGTCGAGTATCGAAGTGGTTGGTGATGTGGTGAAAAATGGTCGTCGCGGATCGTTAACCTGCAACCTTACCATTCATGGCGTTCAGGGGCATGTGGCCTACCCGCATCTGGCTGACAATCCAGTACATCGCGCAGCACCTTTCCTTAATGAATTAGTGGCTATTGAGTGGGATCAGGGCAATGAATTTTTCCCGGCGACCAGTATGCAGATTGCTAATATTCAGGCGGGAACGGGCAGTAACAATGTTATTCCGGGTGAACTGTTTGTGCAGTTTAACTTCCGCTTCAGCACCGAACTGACTGATGAGATGATCAAAGCGCAGGTGCTTGCCCTGCTTGAAAAACATCAACTGCGCTATACGGTGGATTGGTGGCTTTCCGGGCAGCCATTTTTGACCGCGCGCGGTAAACTGGTGGATGCGGTCGTTAACGCGGTTGAGCACTATAATGAAATTAAACCGCAGCTACTGACCACAGGCGGAACGTCCGACGGGCGCTTTATTGCTCGCATGGGGGCGCAGGTGGTGGAACTCGGGCCGGTCAATGCCACTATTCATAAAATTAATGAATGTGTGAACACTGCCGACCTGCAGCTACTTGCCCGTATGTATCAACGTATCATGGAACAGCTCGTCGCCTGATGAGTGGTTCTGCAAGAGGAAATAAGCATGGACTGGCTGGCTAAATATTGGTGGATTCTGGTGATTGTCTTTTTGGTAGGCGTCCTGCTGAACGTGATTAAAGATCTCAAGCGCGTCGACCACAAGAAATTTCTCGCCAACAAGCCGGAGCTTCCCCCGCATCGTGATTTCAACGATAAGTGGGACGATGACGACGACTGGCCGAAAAAGGATCAACCGAAGAAGTAAGCTGAGTGCTCAACCGTAGGCCGGATAAGGCGTTAACGCCGCATCCGGCAATGGTGAACGATGCCTGATGCGACGCTCACGCGTCTTATCAGGCCAGGTAATCTGTCTTTTACATCATTTCAATCACATCATCATCGCCAGGCTTACCGCCACTTAGCGCTTCGTCGAAATAATGTTTCGGAATGGTATAACGCAAGTGATCCAGGGCAAATTGCATACTGCGATTGTCGATCGCATGGCCTAAATCCTCCACGATATCCAGCGTCACGTCACCACCGGCACTGATTAACGCTTCCTGCGCCGCAACCGCATGCGCCAGATCGATAACCGGATCTTCACCGCCATGAATCAGGTGAATTGTCGTTGCTGTAGACGCGGTTTCCGGCAGGCTCGCATAGCGTCCGTTAAAAGCAATGACGCGTGAAGCAAGGCCCGGTTCGGCTTTAATACTCTCCAGCGCCATAATCGCGCCTTGAGAGAAACCGATTAACGCCGTGGCGTTAGCCCCTACTCCACTCTGTTTCTGCCAGTAGCGTACCGTTTCAATAAACGTCGGCATGATGGCATCCACACGCGCCTGGCGATTATCTTCCGTAATACCCTGCACCGAAAACCACTGACGCCCCGCCGGATTACCGCTCGGCTCCGCGCCACCGACACTCACCACCAGCGCATCAGGAAACAGCGGTGCAAACCAACTGCCTATTTCCCCCATTGCCACCGAGTTATCCCCGACACCATGGAAAAGCAGTAACAACTGTTGCACAGGTTTATCCGGGCTTTGAACAACAAAATGGTCATGTTTCATGGCGAACTCCTTAACTGATGTCATTAATTTTACGCCGCTGGCTCACAATGACCATGGGAGAAAATTGAAGGAGTCAGTGAAAAAATTGCCATTGCGTTATGCGATCGCGCAGACGCTCAGTGCGAACATCATTAAGTGCGAACAGCGCATGCGCGGCCTCTTCCCGCTGACGGACCAGTAACATCTTGCGGCCTGCAAGTTTAAGTGTGGTACATAACTGCGCATCACTGGCATTTTTCTGTAAACGCCCACGCAGCGCCGGTAATGCCAGTTCACTGGTTTGTAGCAGACGCAATAAGCAACCTAACGACGTTAATAGCGGACGATGAGCAAAAGCAAAACCGGCCAGTTCAAGCCAGTCGTCGTCAGAAAGCACGATATCGTTTAGTGGATCAACAGGAAGTGTTTCGCCATTCCACTGCGCGAGAGCTTGCGCATCGCGACGTAAACGGTAATGCTCACGTTCAGCCAGCTGTTTACCCGCATCACTCATCGGTAACAGCGCCATCGCCGTATAGCAACCACTGCTGGCTTCACGATGATTACCCATTCGTACCAGCACAAAACCGCAGCGTTGCCAGAAACGCCATAACTCCCCGGTGTAACCAAAACTCACCGAAAGATAGTCGAGGTCTTGCGTATATTGCAAAGCGCTGGCAATGAGCTGTTGCCCAACGCCTTCGCGCTGACGAGCCGGATGAACTGCTATCCGGCTGACCCGCCGTCCACGCAATGTCGCTGCCAGTGGATTGCTACCGTGCGCCGCCAGCGACTGGGCCACCAGATTACCCCGCGGGCGACGAAAACCTGCCCATACCGCCTGACTGAGTTGTTGAGATAATCCCCCCTCATCCACCAGCCACAGCGCTCCGGCAATCTCGTTTTCGCCAGCCGCCTGTAAAAAATATTGCCCTGGTGCATCCATCATCCGGCGTAAATCCAGCGGCGAAGTCCGGTAGTGCGCACCAGACAATAACTGATAAACCTTTAACGGCGTTTCTGGCTCGCTTCGCCATAACGTTTGTTCAAATGCGGAAATGACGATATTGCCTTGTGGTGTATGGGTGAAGTTTTCATCGTCAAAAACCAGTGCCTCACTAACCATTTTTTCCAGCGGGCATCCCTGTGCCCAGCGGATCGGCTGTTGCAGTTCAAAACGGTGTAAATGCGGAAAGCGAGCGCAAAATTTCAGCAAAAAACCACGTCCGGTGCCTTCGTAGCCCTGCACCGTAGTGGTTAACAACGTTCGAGGAAAACGCGATACCAGTTGATGCAACAACGGCGCAGGTATGGCTGCGGCTTCATCGACCACCAGCCAGTCGGCTTGCTCATCGCTGGCTAACAAGGCATCCGGCGCAATAAAGCGAAACTTCTCGCCCGCAAATTGTGCCAGTACATCCGTTGCCGCTTTTGCGGGCGCGGTGACAATCGCACTGCCCGCAATACGAGAAATGAGTTGCCCTGCCAGCGCCGACTTACCGCGCCCACGCGCAGCCGTTACCGCTGCCACGCCCGGCAGCATGGTCAGTAGCTGCTGTAAGAGTTGCTGTTGTTCTGGTTGTGGTGCGCCGGTCGCGGGGTGCCAGTCAGTACGGGGAGTAAAATGCGCCAACGAGAACGGCTGGTTTTGCCGCCAGAGAATAGCGTCGTTATCCGCCGTAAGTACGCGTTTGAGATGCTGGACAAAATGCGGCGTCGCAATAGGGTCAGGGCAATCACTCCAGCGCAGCGAGTCGGCATCAGGTTGGTTTTCCCACTCTTCCCATACAGGGAGTAACAAAACCAGCCAGCTTCCCGCTTTCAACGTTCCGCTAAGTGCCGCAAAGGCAGCGGCATCAAAGCCGTGGCGGGCGTCGAATACCGCATGCCGGAACTCGCGCCCAAGTAAAGTTTGTAGCACCGAGGGAGAACAGTGGTTTTCAGCATCTGGCTGCGGCGAAATCCACAGCCAGTCGCCAAGTAAGGCATCACGCAACTTAAGCGCATGATCAAAACACCAACCCTCTTCCCCGCTCAACACCAGCAAGCGGCGGATCCCTTCACGTTTCATTTGCGCTGTTAATGTGTAAAGCGCAGTCAGTTCAGCCATCCCTGCCCCGGAAATTAAATGCTTTTACCAAAAGTATTGCATTGTGCCGGATCGCCGCTGTCGAAACCACGTTTAAACCAGCTGTAGCGTTGCTGAGAAGTGCCATGTGTGAAACTGTCTGGTACTACTCGCCCCTGACTTTGCTGTTGTAAACGGTCATCGCCGATGGCCTGCGCCGCATTCAGCGCCTCTTCCAGATCGCCGGTTTCCAGAACACCTTGCTGCTGCATGTTATGCCCCCAGACACCGGCAAAACAGTCGGCCTGGAGTTCCATACGCACAGATAAGCGGTTCACTTCCGCCTGCGTCGCGTTTTGTTGCAGTTGACGAACTTTCGGCTCGATGCCTAACAGTTTCTGCACATGATGACCGACTTCATGGGCGATAACGTACCCCTGGGCAAAATCGCCATCCGCGCCAAGTTTGTCTTTCATGTCATCATAGAAGGAGAGATCGATATAAACTGTGCCATCCGCCGGGCAATAGAACGGCCCCATAATGGACTGGCCCGCCCCGCAGCCGGTGCGCGTCATTCCACGGTACATGACCAGCTTCGGTTGCTGATAGGTCTTACCCATCTTCTCGAACTGTTGTCCCCAGGTGTCTTCCGTGGTTGCCAGAATCACCGAGGTGAATTTTGCAGCTTCGTCTTCATTAGGGCTAATGGACCGCGTTGATTGTTGTTGGGAAACCGGCTGTCCAGTCATTAACCCGGTTAAATCAACACCATAGTAGCCTGCAACCAGCACGACTATCAGTAAAATCAGCCCGCCTTTACCGCTTGGCAGGCGAAAACCGGGACCGCCCATAGACGGACCACCGGAGCTGTTGCGCCTGTCTTCAACATTGTCACTTTCACGTCGCCCTTGCCAACGCATAGATACCTCAACAATATATTCATTATAGAAATGATCGTAGGTGGTTCAGAGGAAAATTACCACAGGAAAGCGGGATGAAATGGCGGAGGAATGAGCGTTCAATGCATATATTCCGAGAGCGGTTGTCTTGCCGTGCCAGCTGCACGGCAAGATGATGAACAGAAAAATCAGTCCAGCTGTACACCCAGGCGGCGGGCGACGGCTTCATAGGCTTCGATCAGGCCACCGAGGCTCTGGCGGAAACGGTCTTTGTCCATTTTCTCCAGTGTTTCTTTGTCCCACAGGCGGCTGCCGTCCGGGGAGAACTCATCGCCCAGTACCACTTCACCTTTGTACAGACCAAACTCCAGCTTGAAGTCGACCAGAATCAGACCAGCATCATCGAACAGTTTTTTCAGCACGTCGTTCGCTTTGTAGGTCAGCTCTTTCATACGCGCCAGGTTCTCTTTGCTCACCCAGCCAAAGGTTTCGCAGTAAGATTCGTTGACCATCGGATCGTGCATGGCATCGTTTTTCAGGAACAGATCGAACAGCGGCGGGTTCAGCTCAATACCTTCTTCGATTCCAAGACGTTTCACCAGAGAGCCTGCAGCACGGTTACGCACGACACACTCAACCGGCACCATATCCAGCTTTTTCACCAGACATTCGGTATCGGAGAGCAGACGCTCCATTTGAGTCGGGATACCCGCTTCAGCCAGTTTGCTCATAATGAAGTAGTTGAACTTGTTGTTCACCATACCTTTGCGATCAAACTGCTCAATGCGCGCGCCATCCCCTGCTGACGTATCATTGCGGAATTCGAGCACCAACAGGTCCGGGTTTTCCGTGCTGTATACGGTTTTCGCTTTACCACGATACAACTCAGCTTGCTTTTGCATCTTTATCACTCCTGGGTGTGAATTAACGTTTTAAAATCTTTTGCTGTCTGGTGTGCCGGATGTTTTGTCGGATGCGGCAAGAACGCCTTATCCGACCTACGTCCGACAAACAAATTTCGTGCGAATTACCGCTAAAATTGCATTTTTCTGCCGACGCACACGTTTGCGTATCATATCAGAAAAAAGGGCCGGATGACTCCAGCCCTGTATTTTTACTTGCTAAACGCAGCCTGGAAGACAGCTACCAGCGCGTCGTTCTGACTCTGAGTCAGAGTATGACCTTTCGGATCGATGAACTGTAGGCTGCTGCGGTTATCTAAATCGCCAACCTGCAGTTTATAGTCACCGGATGCCAGGCCTGGATCGCTCGCGCCCAGTTCCTGCCAGTCGCTGTCAGACAGCGGCTTATAAGTTACGGCCATGTTACCCTGCGAACGGGTGCTGTCGGTCACTTTCATGCCCACTTTTTCCAGCGCCGCTGGCAGACGTTGCCAAACCACATTGAACGGCCCGCGTACGACCAGCATCGGTAAACCGGTGTCATCAGCTGCACTTTGTACGTCCATAGTGGTGGAGGCACGATTTTGCGCAGCGTTCGCGGCGTCAGAGGCAGATTTATCCAGACCGGCGGAAATAACGTTCATCATCTCCGTGCTGTAACGCTGCATGGAAGCCGCGTCTGCAACCGGTTTGCCCGCCTGTTCCAGGTTCAGCAGTTTAACCGTAACCGCCTGCTGATAACCCTGCGGCTTAACAGAGATTTGATAACGACCACGATACTGCTCGTCTTCGTCCAGACGGTTCCATTGTACCCAATCGATGGTCAGTGTCTGACCAGCATCATCACGTTGGGTGATGGTGTAGTTTTTCGCCTGCAGCACGCAAACCACCTGCGGCCACAGAGTATTGCCACGACCATTTTCCACCAGCAATGAAGCGGTATCGCCCGTGAACTGGGTACGCACGCCAGAAACCAGTGCCAGCGGCTGGGCTGGTGGACGAATGTCCAGCGCCTTACCGACAGCACCACTACCGTTGGTCACCGGGATTGCATAATCACCGGAGGTCACCGGCAAAATCATTCCAGCCGGGGCATGAAGCTCCGCAAGCGGTGCCGCTTCCAGGTAGGCTTCATCACCACTGACCTGACGCTTATAGCGTGAGTCAGAACTACAGGCAGCGAGTAATAAAATAAGCGAAACACCCGCAACCTTTGCCAGGCGCGACTTTTGAACAGAGTAAGCCATCAAATCTCCCTAAACTTTACAGCAAACCGGCATGCTTAAGCGCCGCTCTGACCGTCTCACGACCACTGTCGGTGATTGGTGTCATTGGCAGGCGCAGCGTATCGGTCGCCACAAGACCCAGTTCCTTACATGCCCATTTCACCGGGATTGGATTGGGTTCGACAAATAGTTTGTTGTGTAATGGCATCAGACGCTGATTAATAACGCGTGCCTCGGCAAAATGCCCTTCTGCTGCCAGTTTGCACATCTGGGCCATATCACGCGCTGCGACGTTAGCCGTAACGGAAATAACCCCATGACCGCCTAATTGCATGAAGTCCAGCGCGCTCGCATCATCGCCGCTCAGCAGAACAAAATCATCTGAAACCAGCTCTTTGATCTGGTTTACACGCGTTAAGTTCCCTGTTGCCTCTTTGATTCCGATAATATTTTTTACTTTCGCCAGACGGCCCACCGTTTCCGGGAGCAGATCGCAGCCAGTACGGGACGGCACATTATACAGAATTTGCGGCAGGTCAGTATGTTCAGCGATGGCTTTGAAATGCTGATACAAACCTTCTTGCGACGGACGATTGTAGTAAGGGGTTACCGTCAGGCAGCCGACGATACCGCTGTCATTGAAGCGCTGCGTCAGGCTAATGGCTTCCGCAGTAGCGTTAGCACCGGTCCCGGCAATCACCGGAATGCGCCCGTCAGCCAGCTCCAGCGTCATCATCACCACATCAGCATGTTCGTCATGATTTAAGGTAGCGGACTCGCCAGTGGTGCCAACAGAAACGATCGCCGAAGTACCGCTGGCGACATGATAATCAATCAGTTTTTTCAAGCTAGCCCGACAGACATTACCTTTTTCATCCATCGGAGTAACAATCGCGACAATACTTCCCGTGAACATGGGCCATCCTCTGTGCAAACAAGTGTCTCAATGGTACGTTTGGTATGGCATTAAAAGCAAGCAGACAGAACCGTTCTGATTGTTGTATGCATGTTTTTTTTATGCTTTCCTTAAGAACAACTCACCCCTTAAAGGAATAACCAGTTTGACACTGTCATCGCAACATTATCTGGTGATCACTGCGTTGGGTGCCGATCGCCCTGGAATTGTGAACACCATCACCCGTCATGTCAGTAGTTGCGGCTGTAATATTGAAGACAGTCGCCTGGCTATGCTGGGAGAAGAGTTCACGTTTATCATGCTGCTTTCCGGTTCATGGAATGCCATTACTCTGATTGAATCAACGTTACCGTTGAAAGGTGCCGAACTGGATCTTTTAATCGTGATGAAGCGCACGACGGCGCGTCCGCGTCCGCCAATGCCAGCATCTGTCTGGGTTCAGGTCGATGTTGCAGACTCCCCGCATTTAATTGAACGCTTCACAGCACTTTTCGACGCGCATCATATGAACATTGCGGAGCTGGTGTCGCGCACGCAACCTGCTGAAAATGAACGGGCTGCGCAGTTGCATATTCAGATCACCGCCCACAGCCCCGCATCTGCGGACGCAGCAAATATTGAGCAAGCGTTCAAAGCCCTATGTACAGAACTCAATGCACAAGGCAGTATTAACGTCGTCAATTATTCCCAACATGATGAACAGGATGGAGTTAAGTAATGAATCCACTGAAAGCCGGTGATATCGCACCGAAATTTAGCTTGCCGGATCAAGACGGAGAACAAGTTAATTTGACCGACTTCCAGGGACAGCGTGTTCTGGTTTATTTCTACCCGAAAGCCATGACCCCCGGCTGTACCGTACAGGCCTGCGGCTTACGCGATAACATGGATGAGTTGAAAAAAGCGGGCGTTGATGTGCTGGGTATCAGCACCGATAAACCCGAAAAACTCTCCCGTTTTGCGGAAAAAGAGCTGCTTAACTTTACGCTCCTGTCTGATGAGGACCACCAGGTGTGCGAACAATTCGGCGTCTGGGGTGAAAAGTCCTTCATGGGCAAAACCTACGATGGTATTCATCGCATCAGCTTCCTGATTGACGCTGATGGCAAAATCGAACATGTCTTTGACGATTTTAAAACCAGCAATCACCACGACGTTGTGCTGAACTGGCTGAAAGAACACGCCTGATTACTTTGCTCCATTCCGTGCTGGCTGCGCTTGCGGTCAGCACACCTCACTTCTCGTGATCAAGATCACATTCTCGCTTTCCCCTGCGACACGGGTGTCGAATCCATTTTTTGCTGAACGTTAATGACCATCATTTTTGTACCGTTCAGAACCCAGTTAATACATAATTTATTGAATATATTAAATTAATCAGACTGGCATCCTTTATGCAATATGAAATGCAATGTTTCATATCATTTTCAAGGAGCCGACATGAACCGCTTTGTGGTGGCCGAACCACTGTGGTGTACAGGATGTAATACCTGTCTCGCTACCTGTTCGGACGTGCATAAAACGCAAGGTTTACAGCAACACCCGCGCCTGGCCCTGGCGAAGACGTCAACAATCACTGCCCCTGTCGTGTGTCATCACTGTGAGGAAGCCCCTTGCCTGCAGGTCTGCCCGGTCAATGCCATCTCCCAGAGGGATGATGCGATCCAACTCAACGAAAGCCTCTGTATTGGCTGCAAGCTTTGCGCCGTGGTCTGCCCATTTGGCGCAATCAGCGCTTCAGGAAGCCGTCCGGTGAATGCCCCTGCGCAATATGTTTTTCAGGCTGACGGCTCACTCAAAGATGGCGAAGAAAACGCGCCGACCCAACATGCTTTGCTGCGCTGGGAACCGGGTGTCCAGACCGTCGCGGTGAAATGCGACCTGTGTAATTTCTTGCCAGAAGGTCCGGCCTGCGTTCGCGCTTGCCCGAATCAGGCGTTACGGCTGATTACCGACGATAGCCTGCAACGTCAGATGAAAGAAAAACAGCGCCTTGCCGCAAGCTGGTTTGCCAATGGCGGGGAGGATCCCCTTTCCCTCACTCAGGAGCAACACTAATGGATGCCCTGCAATTATTAACCTGGTCGCTGATCCTCTTTCTGTTTGCCAGTCTGGCTTCGCTGTTTTTACTCGGTCTGGACAGACTGGCTATTAAGCTTTCCGGCATCACATCGCTGGTGGGCGGCGTGATTGGCATCATCAGCGGAATTACGCAATTACATGCTGGTGTAACTTTAGTCGCCCGTTTTGCCACCCCTTTTGACTTTGCCGATTTAACCCTGCGAATGGATAGCCTCTCGGCATTTATGGTGCTGGTTATCTCCTTGCTGGTGGTGGTTTGTTCGCTCTATTCATTGACTTATATGCGCGAATACGAGGGCAAAGGCGCGGCGGCGATGGGCTTCTTTATGAATCTTTTCATCGCATCGATGGTTGCCCTGCTGGTGATGGACAACGCTTTTTGGTTCATCGTGCTGTTTGAAATGATGTCGCTGTCTTCCTGGTTTCTGGTCATTGCCAGGCAGGATAAAACGTCGATCAACGCTGGCATGCTCTACTTTTTTATCGCCCACGCCGGATCGGTGCTGATTATGATCGCCTTCTTGCTGATGGGGCGCGAAAGCGGCAGCCTCGATTTTGCCAGTTTCGCACGCTTTCACTTTCTCCGGGGCTGGCGTCGGCGGTGTTTCTGCTGGCCTTTTTCGGTTTTGGCGCGAAAGCCGGGATGATGCCGTTGCACAGCTGGTTGCCGCGCGCTCACCCTGCCGCACCATCGCACGCTTCGGCGTTGATGTCTGGCGTAATGGTCAAAATCGGTATTTTCGGCATCCTGAAAGTAGCGATGGATCTGCTGGCGCAAACGGGTTTGCCTCTGTGGTGGGGCATTCTGGTGATGGCGATCGGCGCAATCTCCGCGCTCCTGGGCGTGCTATATGCGCTGGCGGAACAGGATATCAAACGGCTGCTGGCCTGGAGTACCGTCGAAAACGTCGGCATTATTTTGCTGGCAGTCGGTGTGGCGATGGACGGTCTGTCACTGCACGACCCGCTGCTCACCGTGGTTGGACTGCTCGGCGCACTGTTTCATCTGCTCAACCATGCGCTGTTCAAAGGGCTGCTATTTCTCGGCGCGGGCGCGATTATTTCGCGTTTGCATACCCACGACATGGAAAAAATGGGGGCACTGGCGAAACGGATGCCGTGGACAGCCGCAGCATGCCTGATTGGTTGCCTCGCGATATCAGCCATTCCTCCGCTGAATGGTTTTATCAGCGATATGGTACACCTGGCAGTCGCTGTTCTCACTAAGTCGTGTGGAAGCCGTAGCGCTACAACTTGCGGGTCCTATTGCTATGGTAATGCTGGCAGTCACTGGTGGGCTGGCAGTAATGTGCTTCGTCAAAATGTACGGTATTACTTTCTGTGGTGCGCCGCGCAGTACACACGCTGAAGAGGCACAGGAAGTGCCAAATACGATGATCGTCGCCATGCTACTGCTCGCGGCACTCTGCGTATTAATTGCGCTTAGTGCCAGTTGGCTGGCACCGAAGATAATGCATATTGCCCATGCGTTTACCAATACCCCTCCCGTCACTGTCGCCAGCGGAATAGCACTTGTACCCGGCACGTTTCATACACGGGTCACTCCTTCATTACTGTTGCTGTTACTACTGGCGATGCCTTTGCTGCCAGGCCTTTACTGGCTGTGGTGTCGTTCGCGCCGCGCAGCGTTTCGTCGCACAGGAGATGCCTGGGCATGCGGCTACGGCTGGGAAAACGCGATGGCTCCGTCAGGCAATGGCGTGATGCAGCCGCTGCGTGTGGTCTTCTCTGCGTTATTTCGTCTACGACAACAGCTCGACCCTACGCTGAGGCTAAATAAAGATCTTGCGCACGTCACCGCCAGGGCTCAGAGCACAGAACCCTTCTGGGATGAGCGGGTGATCCGCCCCATCGTGAGCGCCACCCAACGGCTGGCCAAAGAAATACAGCATCTGCAAAGCGGCGACTTTCGTCTCTATTGCCTGTATCTAGTTGCCGCACTAGTTGTGCTGCTAATCGCTATTGCCGTCTAAGGAAATCACCATGAGACAAACTCTTTGCGACGAATATCTGGTCATTTTTGCGTTAGCACAGGCCGTGATTCTGCTGCTAACCCCGCTTTTTACGGGTATTTCCCAGCAGATACGCGCGCGTATGCACTCCCGCCGCGGGCCGGGGATCTGGCAGGATTATCGCGAGATCCACAAACTGTTTAAACGCCAGGAAGTTGCGCCTATATCTTCAGGTCTGATGTTCCGCCTGATGCCGTGGGTATTAATCAGCAGCATGCTGGTGCTGGCGATGGCCCTACCACTTTTTATTACCGTTTCCCCTTTTGCGGGCGGCGGCGATCTGATCACCCTTATCTATCTTCTTGCCCTGTTTCGTTTTTTCTTTGCTCTTTCCGGGCTGGATACCGGAAGCCCGTTTGCGGGAGTCGGTGCCAGTCGCGAGTTGACGCTCGGCATTCTGGTCGAACCCATGCTCATTCTCTCACTGCTGGTATTGGCGCTGATAGCAGGTTCCACGCATATCGAGATGATCAGCAATACGCTGGCAACGGGCTGGAACTCGCCGCTAACCACCGTACTGGCATTACTGGCCTGTGGTTTTGCCTGCTTCATTGAGATGGGAAAAATTCCCTTTGATGTTGCTGAAGCAGAACAGGAATTACAGGAAGGCCCGCTGACCGAATATTCCGGTGCCGGGCTGGCGCTAGCGAAATGGGGGCTGGGGCTGAAACAGGTCGTGATGGCAGCACTGTTTGTGGCCCTGTTTCTGCCCTTTGGGCGCGCGCAAGAACTTTCTCTCGCCTGCCTGCTGACTTCACTTGTCGTTACGCTGCTCAAGGTTTTGCTGATTTTTGTACTGGCCTCAATCGCAGAAAACACGCTGGCACGCGGGCGTTTTTTACTCATTCACCATGTGACCTGGCTTGGCTTCAGCCTTGCTGCGCTTGCATGGGTCTTCTGGTTAACCGGTCTGTAAGGAGCACTGACGGAATATGGAAAATCTTGCTCTGACGACGTTAATGCTGCCTTTTATCGGCGCACTGGTCGTTTCGTTTTCGCCACAACGTCGGGCCGCCGAATGGGGGTTTTGTTCGCCGCACTGACCACGCTGTGCATGTTGTCGCTGATCTCCGCGTTTTATCAGGCCGATAAAGTTGCCGTCACGTTGACGTTGGTCAACGTGGGGGATGTGGCATTGTTTGGCCTGGTCATTGATCGCGTGAGTACGCTGATTCTGTTTGTGGTGGTGTTTCTCGGTTTGCTGGTCACGCTCTACTCCACGGGTTATCTGACGGATAAAAATCGCGAACACCCGCATAACGGCACGAATCGTTATTACGCATTTTTGCTGGTGTTTATCGGCGCGATGGCGGGACTGGTACTCTCCTCGACGCTGCTCGGTCAGTTGTTGTTTTTTGAAATTAGGGCGGCTGCTCCTGGGCGTTGATCAGTTATTACCAGAGCGATAAAGCGCAGCGTTCAACACTAAAAGCGTTGCTTATCACCCATATCGGTTCGTTGGGGTTGTATCTTGCCGCCGCCACGCTGTTTTTGCAGACCGGAACGTTTGTGCTTAGCGCGATGAGCGAGTTACATGGCGACGCACGTTATCTGGTTTATGGCGGCATCCTGTTTGCCGCGTGGGGGAAATCGGCCCAGCTACCGATGCAAGCGTGGCTACCGGACGCAATGGAAGCGCCAACACCGATCAGCGCCTATCTCCACGCCGCATCGATGGTGAAAGTGGGCGGCTGGCACTGGAGGGCAGCATCGCCTACATCGTCAACCACGCGTTCGCTAAAAGCCTGTTTTTCCTTGTAGCAGGTGCGCTGAGTTACAGCTGCGGCACGCGCTTGTTGCCGCGTCTGCGTGGCGTATTGCACACCCTGCCGTTGCCAGGCGTGGGTTTCTGCGTGGCAGCGCTGGCGATTACCGGTGTGCCGCCGTTCAACGGCTTCTTCAGTAAATTCCCGCTGTTTGCCGCCGGTTTTGCGTTGTCAGTGGAGTACTGGATCCTGCTGCCCGCCATGATTCTGCTGATGATTGAATCGGTCGCCAGTTTCGCCTGGTTTATTCGCTGGTTTGGTCGCGTTGTGCCTGGCAAACCGAGCGAGGCCGTCGCCGATGCCGCACCGCTGCCAGGGTCAATGCGCCTGGTGTTGATTGTACTGATTGTGATGTCGCTGATTTCCAGCGTAATCGCCGCGACCTGGTTGCAGTAAGGAGATGATGAATGATCGGTTCTATGATCGTAAATAATCTGGCGGGACTGATGATGCTGACATCGCTGTTTGTGATTAGCGTCAAAAGCTATCGCCTGTCATGCGGATTTTACGCCTGCCAGTCGCTGGTGCTGGTGTCTATTTTCGCCACTCTCTCGTGCCTGTTCGCCGCAGAGCAACTGCTGATCTGGTCCGCCAGCGCCTTTATCACCAAAGTGCTGCTGGTACCGTTAATCATGACTTACGCTGCACGAAATATTCCCCAGAACATCCCGGAAAAAGCGTTATTCGGTCCGGCAATGATGGCACTGCTCGCGGCGTTAATTGTCCTGCTTTGCGCATTTGTCGTTCAGCCCGTGAAGCTACCGATGGCTACCGGGCTGAAACCGGCGCTGGCGGTAGCGTTAGGTCATTTTCTGCTTGGCCTGCTGTGCATTGTCAGCCAGCGCAATATCCTGCGGCAAATTTTTGGTTACTGCCTGATGGAAAACGGCTCCCATCTGGTGCTGGCGCTTCTTGCCTGGCGAGCACCGGAACTGGTGGAAATAGGTATCGCTACCGACGCCATCTTCGCCGTCATTGTGATGGTGTTACTGGCAAGAAAAATATGGCGTACCCACGGCACGCTGGACGTGAACAACTTGACCGCGCTGAAGGGATAATGAGATGAGTTATTCTGTGATGTTCGCTTTACTCCTGCTCACGCCGCTGCTTTTTTCGCTGCTCTGTTTTGCCTGCCGGAAACGGGGGCTCTCTGCGACTTGTACGGTGACTGTATTACATAGCTTAGGGATCACACTGCTGCTGATTCTGGCACTCTGGGTGGTCCAAACTGCCGCTGATGCAGGAGAAATATTCGCTGCGGGACTGTGGCTTCATATTGATGGTCTGGGCGGTTTGTTCCTCGCCATTCTTGGTGTGATTGGCTTTCTCACCGGTGTTTACTCGATTGGCTACATGCGTCATGAAGTGGCACACGGCGAGCTTTCACCCGTTACACTGTGCGATTACTACGGTTTCTTCCATCTGTTTTTGTTCACCATGCTGCTGGTTGTTACCAGCAATAACCTGATTGTGATGTGGGCGGCGATCGAAGCCACCACCTTAAGCTCGGCGTTTCTGGTAGGCATTTACGGTCAGCGTTCATCGCTGGAATCAGCATGGAAGTACATCATTATTTGTACTGTTGGTGTCGCTTTTGGTCTGTTCGGTACCGTGCTGGTATACGCCAACGCCGCCAGCGTTATGCCGCAGGCAGAAATGGCGATATTCTGGAGCGAGATTCTTAAGCAATCGTCCTTGCTTGACCCAACATTAATGCTGTTGGCCTTTGTGTTTGTGCTAATTGGCTTTGGTACCAAAACCGGGCTATTTCCCATGCACGCCTGGCTGCCGGATGCTCACAGTGAAGCGCCGAGTCCGGTCAGCGCCCTGCTCTCCGCCGTATTGCTGAACTGCGCGCTGTTGGTGCTGATTCGCTATTACATCATTATTTGCCAAGCCATCGGCAGCGATTTCCCCAACCGGTTGTTGCTCATCTTCGGCATGTTGTCGGTTGCCGTGGCGGCATTTTTCATTCTGGTACAGCGGGACATTAAGCGTCTGCTGGCGTACTCCAGCGTGGAGAACATGGGGCTGGTCGCGGTGGCGCTAGGCATTGGCGGGCCGCTGGGAATTTTTGCCGCGCTGCTGCACACCTTAAACCACAGTCTGGCAAAAACGCTGCTGTTCTGCGGTTCCGGCAATGTACTGCTCAAGTACGGCACGCGCGATCTCAACGTCGTCTGTGGGATGCTCAAAATCATGCCATTTACCGCCGTGCTGTTTGGCGGCGGTGCGCTGGCGCTGGCAGGGATGCCGCCCTTCAACATTTTTCTTAGCGAATTTATGACCGTTACCGCAGGACTGGCACGTAATCACCTGCTGATTATCGTCCTGCTGTTATTGCTGTTAACGCTGGTGCTGGCGGGCCTGGTACGGATGGCTGCGCGGGTGTTAATGGCGAAACCGCCGCAGGCCGTTAACCGGGGTGATCTCGGCTGGTTGACCACCTCGCCAATGGTGATTCTGCTGGTCATGATGCTGGCGATGGGAACGCATATTCCACAACCTGTCATCAGGATCCTGGCGGGCGCTTCCACTATAGTCCTCTCAGGGACGCACGACCTGCCTGCACAACGTAGCACTTTTGCCTTCAGGCACCGCATCTGTTTCGGAGAAACACAGTGAACGTTAATTCATCGTCAAATCGTGGCGAAGCGATTCTCGCCGCCCTGAAAACGCAGTTCCCCGGCGCGGTGCTGGATGAAGAGCGACAAACGCCTGAACAGGTCACCATTACGGTGAAAATCAATCTGCTGCCTGACGTTGTACATTATCTTTATTATCAACATGATGGCTGGCTTCCAGTCCTGTTTGGCAACGACGAGCGGACACTTAACGGTCATTACGCGGTTTATTATGCCCTTTCAATGGAAGGGGCCGAAAAATGCTGGATCGTGGTGAAGGCACTGGTCGATGCCGACAGTCGGGAGTTTCCGTCAGTCACACCGCGCGTCCCTGCCGCGGTCTGGGGCGAGCGAGAAATTCGCGATATGTACGGGCTGATTCCGGTTGGCCTGCCGGATCAGCGTCGCCTGGTGTTGCCCGATGACTGGCCGGAAGATATGCATCCGCTGCGCAAAGATGCGATGGATTATCGACTGCGCCCTGAACCGACGACAGATTCCGAAACGTATGCGTTTATCAATGAGGGCAACAGCGATGCGCGGGTGATCCCTGTCGGCCCGCTGCATATCACCTCCGATGAACCGGGTCACTTCCGCTTGTTTGTGGATGGCGAGCAAATTGTCGATGCTGATTACCGCCTGTTTTATGTCCATCGCGGCATGGAGAAACTGGCAGAAACGCGGATGGGCTACAACGAAGTGACCTTCTTATCGGACCGCGTGTGTGGGATTTGCGGTTTTGCCCACAGTGTGGCCTATACCAACTCGGTTGAAAATGCACTGGGGATTGAGGTGCCGCAACGAGCGCATACCATTCGCTCGATTCTGCTGGAAGTCGAACGGCTACACAGTCATTTGCTCAACCTTGGCCTCTCCTGCCATTTTGTTGGTTTTGATACCGGCTTTATGCAATTTTTCCGCGTGCGGGAAAAGTCGATGACGATGGCGGAATTGCTGACCGGGTCGCGTAAAACCTACGGTCTGAATCTGATTGGTGGTGTTCGCCGCGATATTCTCAAAGAGCAACGTCTGCAAACGCTGAAACTGGTGCGCGAGATGCGCGCCGACGTGTCGGAGCTGGTAGAGATGCTGCTTGCTACGCCGAATATGGAACAACGCACTCAGGACATTGGCATTCTCGACCGACAAATCGCCCGTGATTATAGCCCTGTAGGGCCGCTGATCCGCGGCAGTGGTTTTGCCCGTGATTTGCGCTTTGATCACCCCTACGCCGACTACGGCAATATTCCAAAAACACTGTTTACCTTCACCGGCGGCGATGTTTTCTCCCGCGTGATGGTCCGTGTCAAAGAGACGTTTGATTCGCTGGCAATGCTGGAATTTGCCCTCGACAACATGCTGGATACCCCACTGCTGACCGAAGGCTTTAGCTATAAACCTCACGCATTCGCGCTGGGCTTTGTTGAAGCGCCACGCGGTGAAGACGTGCACTGGAGCATGCTCGGTGATAACCAAAAATTGTTCCGCTGGCGCTGCCGTGCCGCCACCTACGCCAACTGGCCGGTGTTGCGTTACATGCTGCGCGGCAATACCGTTTCTGACGCACCGCTGATTATCGGTAGCCTTGATCCCTGCTACTCCTGTACCGACCGTGTGACGCTGGTAGATGTGCGCAAGCGCCAGTCAAAAACCGTGCCGTATAAAGAGATCGAACGCTACGGCATTGATCGTAACCGTTCGCCGCTGAAGTAAGGACAGAAGATGCTGAAGTTACTGAAAACTATTATGCGCGCCGGAACCGCGACGGTGAAATATCCCTTCGCGCCACTGGAGGTCAGCCCAGGCTTTCGCGGGAAACCGGACCTGATGCCCAGCCAATGTATTGCCTGCGGCGCCTGTACTTGTCCGGCAAATGCGCTGACTATCCAGACCGACGACCAGCAAAATTCGCGCACCTGGCAGCTCTATCTGGGGCGTTGTATTTACTGCGGACGTTGTGAAGAAGTGTGCCCGACCAGAGCCATCCAGCTTACCAATAACTTTGAACTGACCGTCACCAATAAAGCCGATCTCTATACCCGCGCGACGTTCCATCTACAACGTTGCAGCCGTTGCGAACGCCCGTTTGCCCCGCAAAAAACCGTCGCACTGGCTGCTGAATTGTTGGCACAGCAACAAAATGCGCCACAAAACCGCGAAATGTTGCGGGCGCAAGCGAGCGTCTGCCCGGAGTGCAAACAACGCGCGACGCTGATCAACGACGATACAGATGTACCGCTGGTGGCTAAGGAGCAGCTATGAGTCCAGTGCTTACACAACATGTCAGCCAGCCCATCACGCTGGATGAGCAAACGCAAAAGATGAAGCGGCATTTGCTACAGGATATCCGTCGCTCAGCCTACGTTTATCGCGTCGATTGCGGCGGCTGCAACGCCTGTGAAATCGAAATTTTTGCTGCCATCACCCCCGTATTCGACGCAGAACGTTTTGGCATTAAGGTTGTTTCATCACCGCGTCACGCCGATATTTTGTTATTTACTGGCGCAGTCACCCGGGCGATGCGTATGCCTGCACTTCGGGCGTATGAGTCTGCCCCCGATCATAAAATCTGTGTTTCCTACGGCGCGTGCGGTGTCGGCGGCGGTATTTTCCACGATCTCTACAGCGTCTGGGGCGGCAGCGACACCATTGTCCCCATTGATGTTTGGATCCCCGGCTGCCCGCCAACACCGGCCGCCACCATTCACGGTTTCGCCGTGGCGCTCGGTTTGCTGCAACAGAAGATTCACGCTGTGGATTATCGCGATCCCACCGGGGTGACTATGCAACCGTTGTGGCCACAGATCCCGCCATCACAGCGTATCGCCATTGAGCGAGAAGCGCGGCGGCTGGCGGGCTATCGTCTGGGGCGAGAAATTTGCGATCGGCTCCTGCGCCATTTAAGCGACGATCCTACAGGAAATCGGGTTAACACCTGGTTGCGCGATGCCGACGATCCACGTCTCAATAGTATCGTTCAGCAACTCTTTCGCGTACTCCGGGGGTTACATGACTGAAGAGTGCGGGGAAATTGTTTTCTGGACGCTGCGAAAAAAGTTTGTCGCCAGTAGCGACGAGATGCCGGAACACAGCTCTCAGGTAATGTATTACTCGCTGGCTATCGGCCATCACGTTGGCGTGATTGATTGTCTGAATGTCGCCTTCCGCTGCCCACTGACGGAAAACGAAGATTGGCTTGCACAGGTCGAAGAGGAGCAAGCCCGACGTAAGATGCTGGGGGTGATGACCTTTGGTGAGATTGTTATTGACGCCAGCCACACCGCCCTGTTGACCCGGGCATTCGCGCTACTGGCAGATGACGCGACGTCTGTGTGGCAGGCGCGTAGCATTCAATTCATTCATCTGTTGGATGAAATTGTGCAGGAACCGGCCATCTATCTGATGGCCAGAAAAATTGCGTGAGAAGGATTTCTCATTAATAAGGACTGTTGATGGCTATGTCAGACGAGGCGATGTTTGCCCCGCCACAAGGAATAACAATTGAAGCGGTAAACGGAATGCTCGCGGAGCGGTTAGCACAGAAACACGGTAAGGCGTCTTTATTACGCGCCTTCATCCCGATGCCGCCGCCGTTCAGCCCGGTACAACTTATTGAACTGCATGTTATCAAAAGCAACTTCTATTACCGCTACCATGATGATGGCAGCGATGTGACGGCAACAACAGAGTATCAGGGCGAGATGGTCGATTATTCTCGTCACGCCGTCCTTCTCGGCAGTAGTGGAATGGCGGAGCTACGCTTTATTCGTACCCACGGCAGCCGTTTTACTCCCTAGGATTGCACACTGTTTAACTGGCTGGCACGCATTATCACTCCGGTTCTGCAATCATGGCTCAATGATGAAGAACAACAGGTGGCGCTGCGTTTGCTGGAGAAAGATCGCGATCATCATCGGGTACTGGTTGATATTACTAATGCAGTGCTGTCACATCTTGATCTCGACGATCTGATCGCTGACGTCGCTCGTGAGATCCATCATTTTTTCGGTCTGGCTTCAGTCAGTATGGTACTGGGCGATCATCGAAAGAACGAGAAGTTTAGCCTTTGGTGCAGCGATCTTTCTGCCTCACATTGTGCGTGTCTGCCACGCAATATGCCTGGCGACAGTGTATTGCTGACACAAACGCTACAAACCCGACAACCGACCTTGACGCACCGTGCAGACGATCTGTTTCTCTGGCAACGCGACCCGTTATTACTCTTACTTGCATCTAACGGCTGCGAATCTGCGCTCCTTATACCGCTTACCTTTGGCAACCATACACCGGGTGCATTGTTGCTGGCGCATACCTCTTCCACTCTCTTTAGTGAGGAAAACTGCCAGCTACTACAACACATAGCCGATCGCATCGCTATTGCCGTTGGCAATGCCGATGCCTGGCGTAGCATGACCGATTTGCAGGAAAGTTTGCAGCAAGAAAACTACCAGCTTAGCGAGCAGCTCCTTTCGAATCTGGGCATCGGTGACATTATCTATCAAAGCCAGGCAATGGAAGACCTGCTCCAGCAGGTAGATATTGTAGCGAAGAGCGACAGTACGGTATTGATTTGTGGTGAAACCGGAACCGGCAAAGAGGTGATCGCCAGAGCGATCCATCAACTTAACACGCGACGCGACAAACCGCTGGTCAAAATCAACTGCGCTGCCATCCCCGCCAGTCTTCTGGAAAGTGAGTTATTCGGTCATGACAAAGGGGCGTTTACTGGTGCGATTAATACACATCGTGATCGTTTTGAAATTGCCGATGGCGGCACGTTGTTTCTCGATGAAATTGGCGATCTGCCGTTAGAACTTCAGCCTAAACTGCTGCGCGTATTGCAGGAACGGGAGATTGAGCGTCTCGGCGGGAGTAGAACGATCCCGGTGAATGTCAGAGTCATTGCCGCCACCAACCGTGATTTGTGGCAAATGGTTGAAGATCGCCAGTTTCGCAGCGATCTCTTTTATCGCCTGAATGTCTTCCCATTGGAATTGCCGCCGCTACGCGACCGTCCGGAAGATATCCCTCTTTTAGCAAAACATTTCACGCAAAAAATGGCGCGCCATATGAATCGCGCAATTGACGCCATCCCGACCGAGGCGCTACGCCAGTTGATGTCGTGGGACTGGCCGGGCAACGTGCACGAGCTGGAAAACGTGATTGAGCGAGCAGTACTGCTGACTCGCGGTAACAGTCTGAATTTACATCTTAATGTCCGACAAAGCCGTTTACTGCCGACGCTAAATGAAGATTCAGCGCTTCGCAGTTCAATGGCGCAGTTGCTGCACCCGACGACGCCAGAGAATGACGAAGAAGAACGTCAGCGCATTGTTCAGGTATTGCGAGAAACCAATGGCATTGTTGCCGGGCCCCGTGGCGCGGCGACACGATTAGGGATGAAGCGCACCACGCTGCTGTCACGAATGCAGCGTCTGGGGATCTCGGTTCGCGAGGTGTTGTAATCTGCTTTTGCAGGAGTATGCATGAGAAACAAACTCTCTTTCGACTTGCAGTTGAGCGCCAGAAAAGCGGCAATCGCTGAACGGATTGCCGTCCATAAAATTGCCCGCAGTAAAGTGTCGGTCTTTTTAATGGCGATGTCCGCTGGCGTGTTTATGGCGATCGGATTTACTTTTTACCTTTCCGTTATCGCCGATGCCCCGTCTTCACAGGCATTAACCCATCTGGTGGGCGGCCTTTGCTTTACACTCGGCTTTATTTTGCTGGCGGTTTGCGGCACCAGCCTGTTCACCTCGTCGGTAATGACGGTGATGGCAAAAAGTCGGGGCGTTATTAGTTGGCGAACTTGGCTGATTAACGCACTTCTGGTGGCCTGTGGTAATCTGGCAGGTATTGCCTGTTTCAGTTTGTTAATCTGGTTTTCCGGGCTGGTGATGAGTGAAAACGCGATGTGGGGAGTCGCGGTTTTACACTGCGCCGAGGGCAAAATGCATCATACATTTACTGAATCTGTCAGCCTCGGCATTATGTGCAATCTGATGGTTTGCCTGGCGCTGTGGATGAGTTATTGCGGGCGTTCGTTATGCGACAAAATCGTCGCCATGATTTTGCCCATCACCCTGTTTGTCGCCAGTGGCTTTGAGCACTGTATCGCCAATTTGTTTGTGATTCCGTTCGCCATTGCCATTCGCCATTTCGCCCCGTTACTTTATTCGTACCCCTTATAATGGGGTGTTAGCCAGCCAGACCCGGCATGATTACTGCCCCCAGTCGTCCATGATCCGGGGGGTGATGTCACCGGGTCTGGTGGGGCGCTGGTAACCGCTAATAGGGGTCAGGTCAGGCACTTTTGCCGGGACCGTCTGTAACGTGGATGCCGGTA
>NZ_MDGW01000419.1:0-694 GCF_001712525.1 Shigella sp. FC1661 | reverse complement strand
GTCGTAAATGTCGCTCTGTGCTTCCATCGTGGCCGCACTTTTCAGCCCCAGATTATCCCGGGACTTCTGTTGTGCCTTTTCGCCTGCTGCTGCGATTTCAGACAGATGGTTAGCCGTTTTCAGAGTGCCGGGCTTTGAGTCGTCGTATACAGCAATGTCGCCAACACAGTACTCGTCGCGCCAGTCCCGTTTCAGATACACGCAATATTTTCCGACCTGTGCCTCAAACGAATATTCACCGTTATTTCCGGTCACTACATCAGCCCTGGTACGCATCACCACTTCTGAGGTGTTTACACGGGATTTCAGAATAATCTGGCATCCGGACATGGGGATGCCTGCGCCATCAGTCAGCGCACCTGATATCACTACAGACATAGTTTTTCTCGCGATAAATTAAATCAGGAAGAACCTTCCGGAGAGACGGGCCATTCAATGGCGTTGTATGAGGATTTATCAGTGATGGCGCTGAAATCCATCGCCTGCAGCGATTTCGCGTAAATACGGTACGCTTTCAGTTTTTCCCGGTCTTCGTCGCTGATTAGCCCCAGCAGCAGGTCTTCTTCCCATTCCCCTGTCCGGGCACTGACCTGAACCAGAAGGGCATCACGCTCATCTTCCGCTTTGAGTCTGTAGTCAAAGACAAATTCATCATTGCGGTAAAACCAGTAACCCGGCGCGGTAATGCGGCGGT
>NZ_MDGW01000418.1:0-697 GCF_001712525.1 Shigella sp. FC1661 | reverse complement strand
AACACGCCAGTTCGCCCGGATGTTGGGACTTGAACCGAAGAACACGGCGGTGCGGAGTCCGGAGAGTAACGGAATAGCAGAGAGCTTCGTGAAAACGATAAAGCGTGACTACATCAGTATCATGCCCAAACCAGACGGGTTAACGGCAGCAAAGAACCTTGCAGAGGCGTTCGAGCATTATAACGAATGGCATCCGCATAGTGCGCTGGGTTATCGCTCGCCACGGGAATATCTGCGGCAGCGGGCTTGTAATGGGTTAAGTGATAACAGATGTCTGGAAATATAGGGGCAAATCCATGATTGTCTGCGCTGAAATGGACGAACAGTGGGGCTACGTCGGTGCTAAATCACGTCAGCGCTGGCTGTTTTACGCGTATGACAGGATACGGAGGACGGTTGTGGCGCACGTCTTCGGTGAACGCACTCTGGCCACACTGGAGCGTCTTCTGAGCCTGCTGTCGGCCTTTGAGGTCGTGGTATGGATGACGGATGGCTGGCCGCTGTATGAATCACGCCTGAAGGGAAAGCTGCACGTTATCAGCAAGCGTTACACTCAGCGCATTGAGCGACATAATCTGAATCTGAGACAACATCTGGGTAAGGCAGTATGACTTTCCGTGAGACAGATGCTGGCCAACGTGGGATATTTAACGCGGGTTAACATCGTTGTCAGAGCCGCATGGGTGAGCTGTTGCTA
>NZ_MDGW01000417.1:0-703 GCF_001712525.1 Shigella sp. FC1661 | reverse complement strand
TGAACGGTGCTTTGGGCGGCTGAAAGAATATCGCCGCATCGCCACGCGTTACGACAAAACGGCGAGAAATTACCTGGCGATGGTGAAACTGGGCTGCATCCGACTCTTTTATCAACGCTTACGTAATTAAGGGACACAGCCTAAATAGCTGCGCGGAATAGTAGATCCCTTTGAGGGAACTTAGCCCGGATTGTGCGATCTGATCAATCGCCAAATCAAAACAAATCACCAACCGGACTGAGCAATGCCGATCATAGCACCAATTTCCCGTGACGAACGACGCCTGATGCAGAAAGCCATCCATAAAACACACGATAAAAATTATGCCCGCAGACTGACTGCCATGCTGATGCTGCACCGGGGCGACCGTGTCAGCGACGTTGCCAGAACGCTCTGCTGCGCCCGTTCCTCTGTTGGACGCTGGATTAACTGGTTCACGCAGTCGGGTGTTGAGGGACTGAAATCATTACCTGCCGGGCGTGCCCGTCGCTGGCCGTTTGAGCATATCTGCACACTGTTACGTGAGCTGGTAAAACATTCTCCCGGCGACTTTGGCTACCAGCGTTCACGCTGGAGTACAGAACTGCTGGCAATAAAAATCAATGAGATAACCGGTTGCCAGTTAAATGCCGGAACCGTTCGCCGCTGGTTGCCGTCTGCGGGGATTGTGTGGCGAAGGGCTGCGCCAACTCTGCGTATCCGT
>NZ_MDGW01000416.1:0-706 GCF_001712525.1 Shigella sp. FC1661 | reverse complement strand
GCCCGTTGACGGACTTCGGGGGAAAAACGAGTATTTTTAGTCATCCTGTTTACCTCTTTCTCAGGAAGTTTAGTCTCCAGGATTCCCGGGGCGGTTCACCTCTTATAACGTTAATGGACTCTATCAATGTCAGATTCTCTTCGCCCCCGCAGGATTCGTGCCTCTTACTCTATGACTCTATGGAGTTTAAGCTTGATCTTATTGAAAAATCTTACCAGCTAGGGGCCTGCGTGGCCCAACTGGCCAGAGAGTACGGGATTAATGTAAGCGCCCCATCAGCGACGTCTTGTGAAAATTGTCCTGTCTGGCAACAATCACGCCCATCTATATTGATGGACACGAACGATGAATTCCCAGACAACAAAAGATATTCCCTGCTTCCGTTCTTATTTGCCTGATGCCCTGCGTTTAAGATTTGAAGATAAACTGACCATCCGGGCCATCGCTCAGCGTCTGGGTCTCAGTCATTCCACAATACATACGCTTTTTCAGCGATTTCTTGCATCCGGTATCGCATGGCCATTGCCCGATTCAGTTTCATTCGCTCAACTTGACGCCATCCTTTATGCCAACAGAAAGAAGGAATTAACAGAGCCTCAAATCAGAGGTAAGCGTAAACTGACCGCCGTATGTAGCCATTAAGCCTGTATTGGTAACGTAGGTGCCCACCTTTTCAACTAGTGGACACCTGTTATGGAACAGAAAG
>NZ_MDGW01000415.1:0-716 GCF_001712525.1 Shigella sp. FC1661 | reverse complement strand
CTTTCTGTTCCATAACAGGTGTCCACTAGTTGAAAAGGTGGGCACCTACGTTACCAATACAGGCTTAATGGCTACATACGGCGGTCAGTTTACGCTTACGGTGTATGACACACCTGTTGTGATTTTTTCCATCTGGTACATACCCCGTCTCCCGCAATCCGGAAGCTCACAACAACAAGTGGGGCATCAGCTCACACCGACACCCCCTGCGCATGGTTACATCATCATTTCGCCGTCAGGCTGAGGCCCTTCACTACCGTCAGGCTGAGACCCGACGCCATCTGAAACAGCACTGTCATCCGCAATGCCTTCCGGCTCCGGAACAGTCGGTGCGCCCAGCAGTTCATCCAGAATTGAATCCACTTCTGCATCAAGACGCGCCTCAAGGTTCTGCCGAAGTTGCTGTTTCAGTGCGCTCCGGACTTCTTCAGAGCGCAGGACTTCCTTCACTGCCTCAGCAGTGACCAGCGATTTTATTTCTGACATAGGATTTTCTCGTTGAAATGGGTTATTAAGAAGGTTGTTCCGGAATGAGTGGGGCTTCTGTTTTTGCTCCGGCTGACTGACTGGCGCTGATTGAGGTAGCCTGAGTTTAACGGACACTCCTTCCTGAAATAGAATGGCATCAGAAGGAGCTAATAATGAGCAGAAAAAACCAACGTTACTCTAAAGAGTTCAAAGCCGAAGCTGTCAGAACGGTTCTTGAAAATCAACTT
>NZ_MDGW01000414.1:0-716 GCF_001712525.1 Shigella sp. FC1661 | reverse complement strand
TGCCCGTTGACGGACTTCGGGGGAAAAACGAGTATTTTTAGTCATCCTGTTTACCTCTTTCTCAGGAAGTTTAGTCTCCAGGATTCCCGGGGCGGTTCAGATAGCCTGAACGTGTACTGTCGTAATGGCCAGGTGGAAATCGACAACAACATCGGTGAAAACGCGCTGCGATCGGTGGCGGTTGGAAGAAAAAATTATCTCTTCTTCGGTTCTGACAACGGTGGAGAAAGCGCGGCGATTATCTACAGTCTGCTGGTCACCTGCAAACTGAACGGAGTGGAGCCGGAGGACTGGTTGCGCGAAGTGATCGTGAAGCTCAATGACTGGCCGTCGAACCGAGTGCATGAACTGCTGCCCTGGAACTTCTCAGCTGTAAAATAATCCTTCCGCTACGTACTTCTCTGGGCGCTTACCACTCAACGGCATCGTCAAAATTATCAAAGCGCAGAACATAGATTTATCATGTGTTTTATGGATGGCTTTCTCCATCAGGCATCGTTCGTCACGGGAAATTGGTGCTATGATCGGCATTGATCAGTCCGGTTGGTGATTTGTTTTGATTTGGCGATTGATCAGATCGCACAATCCGGGCTGAGTTCCCTCTAAGTGATCTAGGTTGTGTCCCTTAATTACGTAAGCGTTGATAAAAGAGTCGGATGCAGCCCAGTTTCACCATCGCCAGGTAATTTCTCGCCGTTTTGTCGTAACGCGTGGCG
>NZ_MDGW01000413.1:0-721 GCF_001712525.1 Shigella sp. FC1661 | reverse complement strand
AGTTCATTTTCCATCGTTTTCTTGCCGAGCAGGCGCTGGAGTTCTTTAATCTGCTTCATGGCGGCAGCAAGTTCAGAGGCAGGAACAACCTGTTCTCCGGCGGCCACAGCAGTAAGACTTCCTTCCTGGTATTGCTTACGCCAGAGAAATAACTGGCTGGCTGCTACACCATGTTGCCGGGCAACGAGGGAGACCGTCATCCCCGGTTCAAAGCTCTGCTGAACAATTGCGATCTTTTCCTGTGTGGTACGCCGTCTGCGTTTCTCCGGCCCTAAGACATCAATCATCTGTACTCCAATGACTAGTCTAAAAACTAGTATTAAGACTATCACTTATTTAAGTGATACTGGTTGTCTGGAGATTCAGGGGGCCAGTCTAGGAATATTCAGACTCTGACTGGCGCTACGGGCGGCTGGTAATGACTCCAACTTACTGATAGTGTTTTATGTTCAGATAATGCCCGATGACCTTGTCATGCAGCTCCACCGATTTTGAGAACGACAGTGACTTCCGTCCCAGCCTTGCCAGATGTTGTCTCAGATTCAGATTATGTCGCTCAATGCGCTGAGTGTAACGCTTGCTGATAACGTGCAGCTTTCCCTTCAGGCGTGATTCATACAGCGGCCAGCCATCCGTCATCCATACCACGACCTCAAAGGCCGACAGCAGGCTCAGAAGACGCTCCAGTGTGGCCAGAGTGCGTTCACCGAAGACGTGCGCC
>NZ_MDGW01000412.1:0-730 GCF_001712525.1 Shigella sp. FC1661 | reverse complement strand
GCATCCGGCACCCCGGACAGGGCGCAATATGACCCCGGTAATGAATGCTCTGAACATCCCGTAATGAAAAATTGTGGGGATGCTATATACGTTCCGGTGGGAGTACTGGGCACTGAAATCCCCACCGGTCCCAGTCGTGAGCCTCTGTATGACTGCCCCCTGACAAGTCTGATGACTTTATCACCGTCAGCTTCTCCCTGGTACGCAGCAATAATCAGCCCGCCAATGTCAGGGTCTCCCCATCTGTTGCGGACAGAGCTCGCCACGATTCTGTAAATAATATCTTCTGTGGTTATATTTATTTTCACCCAGTCAGTCTGGATATGGGCCAGTAGCAGTAGCGGGTGTGATAAATGGGGCCGTTAATGCCGTAAAAAGTAAGGGATTTGGCTCTGTACCGCGGTTCTGTTGTCTCAGGGCGTGCATCAGTCCACCGGATGCTGAGCACCCCTTCAAACCGTGTGTCGGGTATGATGATGTCGTAGGGGCCAGCAACGGAATATTCACCTGGCAGCGCATTCCTTACCCAGGCCAGGAAATCACTCTTAGTGTCAAAACGGATAACATCTTCAGGCAGAAAAGCACACCCAAAGCCGAATGCGCCGGGTATCGCCAGACGGCCTTTTGTCCGGTCGTAAATGTCGCTCTGTGCTTCCATCGTGGCCGCACTTTTCAGCCCCAGATTATCCCGGGACTTCTGTTGTGCCTTTTCGCCTGCTGCTGCGATTTC
>NZ_MDGW01000411.1:0-733 GCF_001712525.1 Shigella sp. FC1661 | reverse complement strand
TTGCGGCTTATTCATTACTCAACGTCAAACGCCCGAATTGAAGCCAAATCATCCAGACCGCTCAGCTCCTCTTTCATTTCACGCTGACGGCGATAAATCTCATCGTTGCGATCGACCTGCGCCTGCACCATTGCTGCCGCCAGTTCTTCCAGTTCCGGCATCGACAGTTTCACCTGCTGATTATCGGCATCGCTCCACGCCATATGTGTTTGTGCTGTGACAGATTTTGCCAGCATGACTACCGGGGACAGGCGGCCCAGTGAGTCGGGACCAGCATTCCAGATACGACCGTTCCATTCAAACGTGAACGGCTTCGCCTCCTGTTCTGCGCGCCATGCTTCAATTTCCTGACGTCTGGCCTCTCTGGCCGCTTCCAGCATTTCTGGTGTCACAGTGAATGGGGCTATCTCACCCCATTTGCCACTTTGCAGTTCCTGCCAGATTTGCTGACCCGTCGGTGCGACATCATCAGCGGTGGCTGTGTAGGGAACTGCCTGGTCCCTGTCGTCAAAAAAAACGTCACAGTCTACTGCGCCACTTTCGGTATAACGGGGATTAATGGTTTTTTTAATTTCCACGGTGCATTCCTCACGATGTGCGAATAAAAAGCCCGGGCATTGCGCCAGAGACATGAGCATCCGGCACCCCGGACAGGGCGCAATATGACCCCGGTAATGAATGCTCTGAACATCCCGTAATGAAAAATTGTGGGGATGCTATATACGTTCCGGTG
>NZ_MDGW01000420.1:0-23933 GCF_001712525.1 Shigella sp. FC1661 | reverse complement strand
GTACCGGGCTGAGAGGCGGTGTAAGTGAACTGTAGTTGCCATGTTTTACGGCAATGAGAGCAGAGATAGCGCTGATGTCCGGCAGTGCTTTTGCCGTTACGCACCACGCCTTCAGTAGCGGAGCAGGAAGGACATCTGATGGAAATGGAAGCCACGCAAGCACCTTAAAATCACCATCATACACTAAATCAGTAAGTTGGCAGCATTACCCAACATGACTTACATGAAATTAACGGCGGCTAAACGCATTGTTTTTTTTATATATTTATTTGTAATCCAGTTTTGGAAAAACGCCAGTTTTCAAACGAAAGTCAGTTAAAAAATCTGCCTGGATATAACGAAGGTAGAGCGGGGAAATAAACGGCCCATCCATGAGGAATAGGCCGTGAAAGGAGATTACGCGACCGGGCGCGCAATAATGCTGCGGGTTTCCATGCGGACTTCGGCAATGGTGACGTCAATAACGTCAGTTACTTTGTAAACCGTTTCACCTTTAATTTGTACAGTGCCGTTTTCCTGGCTGCAAACCAGTTCATCGCGCATAGCGTGTAAGAAAGGTGCCGGAATAAAGGCGATAGCGCCGTTATCAACCAAACGCACACGCATGCCGCCACGGCTGATATCGACAATTTCCGCTGCGAAACGGGTGTCGGTCCCGGCTTTGTCTTTCAGGAAGCGTGCGTATAACCAGTCACCAACATCACGTTCTGCCATCCGGTTGAGACGGCGACGCTCGGCCATTTGGACAGTGATTTCATCCTGTGGGCGCGTCGCAGTTTCGCCTTTGATAACCGCTTTCAGCAGACGGTGGTTGATCATGTCGCCATATTTACGGATCGGCGAAGTCCAGGTGGCGTATGCTTCCAGACCGAGGCCAAAGTGAGGACCGGGTTCAGTGCTAATTTCAGCAAATGACTGGAAGCGACGAATGCGGCTGTCGAGGAAACCAGTTGGTTGCGCGTCCAGTTCACGACGCAGTTTGCAGAAACCGTCCAGCGTGAGCACTTCTTCGGCATCGACATGCAGACCGTGCGTTTTCAGCAACGCTGCCAGCGCGTCGGCATTCGCCGGATCAAAGCCCATATGCACGTTATAGATGCCAAAACCGAGCTTATCGCGCAGTACGCGGGCCGCACAAATGTTAGCGGCAATCATCGCTTCTTCGACGATACGGTTGGCAATGCGACGAGGCTCGGCGACGATATCCAGCACTTCACCTTTTTCACCGAGAATAAAGCGGTAATCCGGGCGATCTTTAAACACCAGTGCGTGGTTATGACGCCACTCGCCGCGGCGTTGGCAAATTTGCGCTAGCAAACGGACTTGTTCGGCAATTGCTTCACTTTCAGGCTGCCAGTCACCGGTATTTTCCAGCCAGTCAGAAACCTGGTCATACACCAGCTTTGCTTTGGATTCGATGGTGGCGGCAAAGAATTCGATATTATCTTCAATGGCGCCATCAGCGGAGAGCGTCATGCGGCATGCCAGTACCGGGCGGACTTCATTGGCGCGCAGTGAGCAGAGATCGTCAGAAAGCTCGCGAGGCAGCATAGGGATGTTGAAGCCAGGCAGATAGTTGGTGAATGCGCGAATTTTCGCGGCTTTGTCCAGCTTGCTGCCTTCAGCAATCCACGCGGTTGGATCGGCAATCGCCACAATCAGCTGAAGTTTGTCATCCGGCAACGCCTTAGCGAAAAGGGCGTCATCCATATCTTCTGTGCTGGCACTGTCGATGGTGACAAAATCCAGCGCGGTCAGATCTTCACGAACCAGACCTTCATCGAGCATTTCGGTAGCGACGCCGTCTGGTGCTTCTTTTTCCAGATTATGGCGCGCAAGTGTAACCCACCACGGTACAAAGTGGTCGTCACCAAAAGTGATGTATTGTGTCAATTCAGCATAGAAAGAACGATCGCCTTTCAGCGGATGACGGCGCATTTCGGCAACCGCCCAGTCGCCTTCTTTAAACTCGTGGTTCAGGCCACGGGCTGCGCGGCAAGGAATGGCGTCTTTTAAGAGTGGATGATCAGGAACGATGGCCAGACGGTCATTTTTGCCCTGAACTTTACCCACGAAACGAGTCAGGAACGGTTCAACCAGTTCTTCTGGCTCTGCGGATTCACGTTCTTTTTCACTGTGGATCACCGCGATAATTCGGTCGCCATGCATGACTTTTTTCATCTGCGGCGGCGGAATGAAATAACTTTTTTGCGCGTCGACTTCCAGGAAGCCAAAGCCTTTTTCTGTGGCTTTTACCACCCCTTCAGCGCGTGGCGTCTGGGAATGCAGTTGCTGTTTAAGCTGCGCTAGCAGCGGGTTGTCCTGAAACATAATTGTCTATTTTGGTGGCCATTAGAGCGGCTGACAGTTTTACGCGAATCTGTCTGACGCGGCAAGGTTAATATGTCTCACCCAACGCGATTTTTAAGCGATTTATCCAGCCACACAGCCCGCTCCATACCAGCAGATTAATAATCTGCGTTGATGATTGTTCGTGTTCGAGTAAAGGGCTGAACTGGGCGGTGCTAAAGCGATCGGGTGCTCGGGTCAGCCATTGTATCGCCTGAACGGTAGCGTGCTCAACAGAATGACGGTCAGCCCATTGGTTAATTTCATTTTCGCCCTTGCGCAGAAGGGGGCTGATTTTTTTATATTCATTTGATGAATCCATACAGGCGGCAAAACAAGCAGGACTGCCATTTATCCGCGCGCATAACAACGCCGCAAGCTTATTATCCGGCTGTGTATTAACCCGTGTACTGTTTAACAACCTTTCGAGAAGGGAAAGTGAAATAGGGTGGAGAGAGAGTGTTTCGGCCAGTTGGCAAAGTTCTGCTGTTGAACTTTTTGTGTACTCTTCAGGTAGTTTTTCCACCTCATAGCTGCTTCGCCAGCGTATTGATTCATCAGCAAACAGTGACGCGTCGGCGTAGTTTTGTATTTCCAGACCGGGTAACCAGCGTACCGGGTGCCCGAGATAAGCCTGAAATGTCGCAATGGTCCGCGCCTGAAAGCCAATAAAACCAATGATTTGGTTAATGATCACACAGTCCCAGGCAGTAAGATCGACGTCATTCAGATGCTGGCGCGATCGGTTGTCGATAATAGAAGGCGAGCTAGCCAGTTGGCGGGCATATTGCGTGATTTGTGCCAACCTATGATTGCTTTCCCTAGAGGAATCAGGCCCGGGGAGCGGCGTAAGTCGCGCCGAATAGTAGTTACATAACCGCTGGACGCCGCAAACCTGAGCAACCGTCAGGGCCGTAGACAAGCGTTCATAAGCGGTGAAGGTCTGTGAACGGGTCACGGTAAGCTGGTCAGGGAACAATTCCACTGCAAGAACGCGCGCAGGGACCAGCCATGAAAGGAAGGGAGCCAGCGTTTCTTCATCAAGGATCACGTCGAGCAGAAAGGGATCGCTGACCTTTGCGGCTTCCGGGACCAGAGGCAGAACGTCATACTCCGCAGTACTGGATTGCGTTTCATGATACCAGTGGCTTTTGCCGGTGATGTGGCGTTGTTCCATGGGCGCTCCTTGGTCGTAAAGGAAATCGTTATCCTGACGCAAGGCGGGAAGGGGAGAAAGACGGATCGGCGATAACAAATATCAGAAAGGTATAACAGAGATAACGGGCGGCAGAACGCCGCCCAATATTTACCAACAGAATGATTATTTCAATTCGAGTTCGTTCATTGCAGCGATGCTGAAACCGCCGTCAACGTGGACCACTTCACCGGAGATACCGGCAGAGAGAGCGGAGCACAGGAATGCCGCGGAGTTACCCACATCTTCAATAGTAACGGTACGGCGAATCGGGGTAACGGCTTCGCAATGAGCCAGCATTTTGCGGAAGTCTTTGATACCGGAAGCCGCCAGAGTACGGATCGGACCAGCAGAGATGGCGTTAACACGCACACCTTCCGGACCCATCGCGTTCGCCATATAGCGCACGTTCGCTTCCAGAGACGCTTTTGCCAGACCCATAACGTTGTAGTTCGGGATAGCGCGCTCAGCGCCAAGGTAGGAAAGGGTCAGCAGGGCAGAACCCGGATTCAGCATGGAGCGGCAAGCTTTTGCCATTGCAACGAAGCTGTAGGAGCTGATGTCGTGGGCAATTTTGAAGCCTTCACGGGTAACGGCGTTAACATAGTCACCATCCAGCTGATCGCCAGGTGCAAAACCAATAGAGTGTACGAAACCGTCAAATTTCGGCCAAACTTTCCCCAGTTCAGCGAACATGGTGTCGATGCTGGCATCTTCTGCAACATCGCACTGCAGAACGATGTCAGAACCCAATTGAGCGGCAAATTCTTCTACGCGGCCTTTCAGTTTGTCGTTCTGGTAGGTGAATGCCAGTTCAGCTCCTTCGCGGTGCATCGCCTGAGCGATACCGTAGGCGATGGATAGTTTGCTGGCAACACCGGTTACCAGAATGCGCTTACCGGAAAGAAAACCCATAGCTTTAATCCTTATTGTTGATGCTTGTTGTGCCTGAAAATCAGGCGATTCGTCGTTTTAGTAAACAGTACGAACAGATAAATGGTTATTATAATCAACCTGGCTGTGAGTAGCTATAGTTGCCAGGTCCGACCGGAGCAGGCTGCGGCAGGGTGGGCGCTTTTCCCCTTACACTAACCCTCTCCCCAGAGGGGCGAGGGGACCATATTGTGCAAATATTGTTACCCCAGCAACAAACAGGCTCATACAGCCCCTAACCCTTTTATGGCGATGGCTGGGATGGTTCAGACCTTGCCGAATATTCTCCAGCACTGTCTCCATGTTTTCACCACAACAGCTATTCGGCTCGGTCGGCCCCCTCGCCCTTTCAGGGTGAGGGTGATCGGCGGTTCAGTTCCTGCAGAATAATCTCCAGCACCGCCTCCTCATTACAATCAATCTCGTTATTCCAGAAACGCAGCACGGTCCAGCCCTGCGACTCAAGCCAGCTAGTGCGCCTGGTATCATAGGCAACTGCCAAATCATGCTGCCCACCATCCAGCTCAACGACTACGCGCGCCGAGCAGCAAGCAAAATCGAGAATGTAGCTCCCCACCGGATGTTGACGGCGAAATTTGAAATCACCAAAACGTCGGCTGCGAAGATATCGCCAGAGCTTTCGTTCCTGCAAAGTGAGATTGCGTCTTAAATCACGCGCATTTGATTTTATTTTATCCATCACCTCATTCTGACAAGATTTAATCTCTTGTCAGAATGAGGTGGATAATCTGGAAGGAGGATTCAGAAAATTAGCGATCTTTACGCCACGCATCCGCTGTCAATGCTTCGCCAAAGTGCCCGGCAATCAGCCGTTTGGTGAGTTCATGCAGCGGCGATGCCAGCACATCCGCGGTGCTGCCTCGCTCGACAACCTCGCCCTGATGCATCACCAGCACCTGGTCGCTAATGTGCTTCATCATTCCGATATGCTGGGTAACATAAATATACGAAATGCCCTGTTTTTCCTGTAACTCCAGCATCAGATTAATCAACTGCGAACGCATCGACATATCCAGTGAAGCGAGTGCTTCATCGGCAATAATGACTTTTGGGCGCAATATCAGCGCGCGCGCCAGACCCAGACGCTGTTTTTGTCCGGGTGCCAACATATGCGGATAGTAACTGACGTGATCCGGTAGCAGCCCAACCATACGCATCGTTTCAATAATCTGTTTGCGACGCTGTTCCGGTTCCAGGTCGGTGTTCAGGCGCAGTGGAAAATCCAGAATTTGCGAGATACGTTGACGGGGATTCAACGAGGTCGAAGGATCCTGAAAAATCATGCGAATACGCTGACTGCGGAAGGAATAATCGCCAAAATGCAGTGGATGATCGTCAATCAATAACTCGCCGCTGGTAGGCTCTATCATTCCCGCCAGCATTTTTGCCAGCGTGGATTTACCCGAACCATTCTCGCCAATAATCGCCAGTGTCTGGCCTTCACGTAGCGTAAAGCTCAAGGGTTTTACCGCTTCTACGGTCTGACGGCGAAACCAGCCGGTCCGGTAGCGGAACGTTTTACTTAAATTACGCACTTCAAGCAGCGTTTCGATCATCTCACTCTTTCTCCATGTTCAGCGGGAAATGACAGGCATAGAGATGATTTTTCGCCCCCGTCAAACGTGGCGTCACAATGCATTCTCGTTGTGCATACGGGCAACGTGGCCCCAGACGACAACCAATCGGTAACTGTTCCAGCAGTGGGATAGCGCCGGGCAGAGTATTGAGGCGACTTTTATGCGCATCGCGCTGCCGAAGTCTGGTATCGCGCGGATCAGCGCCTGGGTATAAGGATGATGTGGCATCGTCACCAACTCCTTACTCGGCGCGGTTTCCACTGTTTGACCGCAGTAAAGCACGTTAATTTTATCTGCCCATTGGCTAAGCATTTGTAAGTCATGGCTGATAAGCAAAATAGTGGTATTGCTGTTTTGGTTGAGACGCGTCAGCAGGCGAAAGATTTGCGCCTGGGTTGTTGGCTCCATTGAGTTGGTCGGTTCGTCAGCAATCAGCAGACGCGGTTGATTCGCCAGTGCAATGGCTATCATCACTTTCTGACATTCACCTTCGGTCAACTCATAGGGAAAACTGCGCATCGCATCTTTGTGATCTTTAATCCCCACGCGGTGCAGCAGTTCAATGGCACGGCGTTTGCGCCAGCCAAAACGCTGCCACCAACGGCCTTTATAGGTCCAGGCTGGGATGTTTTGCATCAACTGGCGACCCACACGTTCTGAAGGGTCAAGACACGACTGCGGTTCCTGGAAAATCATCGACACGTTATGGCCAACCAGTTTGCGCCGTTCGCGTGCGGAGAGACGCAGCAAATCGATATCATCAAAACGCATACGGTCAGCAGTAACACGCCAGTTATCTTTATTCACCCCACAAATCGCTTTCGCAATCAAACTCTTGCCGGAACCGGATTCACCAACAAGACCGCGGATTTCACCTTCGGTTAAGGTCATACTTACCCGGTCGACGGCTTTAACCCACTCATCACCGGTTTTAAATTCAATGGTCAGGTTACGAATATCGAGTAATGGCATTATTCCACCCCCGCAATAATCGCACGACGAACGCCATCGCCAAGGAGGTTAACCAACAACACGCTAATCATAATTGCCGCACCTGGCAGCATGACAGTCCACGGGGCGACATAAATCAGTTCCAGCGCATCACCGAGCATCGCTCCCCATTCAGGCGAGGGGAGTTGTGCGCCGAGATCGAGAAAGCCCAGCGCGGCGATATCGAGAATTGCCATCGACAGTGCGCGGGTGATCTCGGTGACCAGCCCGGCGGTGATGTTTGGCATCACAGCAAACCAGAGAATATTCAGCGTTGATGCGCCATCCAGACGGGCGGCGATAACGTACTCTTTTTCCAGTTCGTCATGCACCATGCTGTAAATCGAACGTACCATACGCGGCAGCAATGCCAGCCAGACAGCAAACATAGCGTGGGACAAACTCGGTCCGGCAAACGCTACAACGATAATTGCCAACAGCAGCGAAGGGATCGCCAGTAAGGTATCCAGAATATGGTTAAGCACCGCTGAGCGGAGGCCGTGTGTCGCCCCGGCGAAGGTGCCCAGTACCAGGCCACAGATCGTCGCGGCAAGCGTCACCACAAATGCGCCACCCACGGTTGGCGCAGCTCCGCTCAGTAAACGGCTTAAAACATCGCGTCCGAGGTCGTCAGTCCCCAGGAAGAAAGAAACTTCGCCATAGCGCGACCATGATGGCGGCAATAATTGATAACCGAGAAATTGCTGGTCGATGCCGTAAGGCGCAAACCAGCCGCCAAAAATACACAGTACAGCCAGCCCCGCGCAGCCGTACAGGCCGACCATCGCAGAGGCGTCACTATAAAATTTGCGCCAGGCGGTACGCAGCGTGCCCGGCGGGCGCTTTTCGCTGTATACGCTATCGTAAGGCATACCATTCCTTATGTTTCAGAGGGTTAGCCATGGCACCCAAAATATCAGAAATCACGTTAACAATAATGACCAGTGAGCCACACACCATCACTCCGGCGGAAATGGCTGCGTAATCCTGCTGGCGGATGGCGTTAATTAACCAGCGCCCTAAACCCGGCCAGCTAAAAACCATTTCGGTGATCATCGCCAGCGTCAGCATGGTGGAAAACTGTAAGCCCAGGCGAGGAATAACCGGCGGTAACGCGTTATGCAGAACGTGGCGACGCAAAATAGTAAAGCGCGACAAACCGCGGGTCGCCGCCGCTTTTACATAGTTCTGGTCATACACTTCGATAGTGCTGATACGCATCAGGCGGATCACTTCAGTTGTTGGCGCAACCGACAGGGTGATCACGGGCAATATCATATGGCGGATTGCGCTCATGATCATTTCATCCCGCCATGGTGAGTCCGAAAGCCAGGCATCAATCAACGCAAAACCGGTAATCGGTTTCACTTCGTAGAGCAGATCGAAACGCCCTGAAACGGGCAACCAACCTAGCGTGAGTGAACAAAACAGCGTCAACAGAAGCGCCAGCCAGAACACCGGGATTGAAAAGCCCAGTAAGGCGATGGCGTTGATCAAGTTATCCTGCCACTTATGGCGCGTAATCCCGGCAATCATCCCCACGGGGATGCCAACAATCAGCGCAAAACCGAAGGCGAGGATGCACAGTTCCATCGTCGCCGGGAAGACCTCTTTTAACTGTTCGGCAATCGGTTGACCGTTAATGCTGGAAACACCAAAATCCCAGTGGATCAGGCCGTTAAACCAGAACACCCAGGCATTCCACAGTGACGCGCCTTGTAACGGCGCATGAGGGGTGAAATAGCTCAAGCTGAAGCCAACGAAGGTCAGCAGGAACAAGGTGACAATCAATAACAAAATGCGGCGTAAGGTGAAGATAATCATGGTTTTTTCACCTCATCCTGTTTCTCGCGATACACCCCAGCAAAGGAGGCGTTACCAAACGGGCTAAGTACCAGACCTTTGATATCGTACCGATAGGCCTGCAAACGCAATGACGACGCCAGCGGCAAAATGGGCAATTCCTGCGCCAGAATACTCTGCGCTTCGTCATAGGCTTCAATACGCGCCGCCAGCTGCTGCGAGGAGAGCGCCTTACGCAACACGCTGTCGAATTTCGGATCGCACCAGTGGGCGAGGTTGGTCTGTGAATGAATTGCCGCACAGCTCAGTAAAGGACGGAAGAAACTGTCCGGGTCGTTACTGTCCGTCGCCCAACCGGATAACGTCAGATCATGGCTCATATCCATCAACCGCGCCTCCTGAAAGCGACCTTCTACCGGCACAATCACCACTTTTACGCCAACCTGCGCCATATCCGCCTGAATCAGTTCGGCAGTTTTCAGTGGACTGGGGTTCCACGCCTGCGAACGTGTGGGCACCCACAGTTTCAGCGTTAAGTTTTCCAGCCCCAACGCCTTCAACTGTTCGCGCGATTTCGCCGGATTGTATTCAGTAATTTTAGCCTCGTTGTCATAGGCCCACGAGGCGCGCGGTAAAATAGAGGCCGCCGTTTCAGCCGTACCATAATAGATGGATTGCATCAGGCGCTGGTTATTAATCGCCAGTGCCAGTGCATGGCGGACAGCGGGATTATTTAGCGGCGGTTTGGCGGTGTTAAATGCCAGATAGGCGACGTTCATCCCAGGACGCAGCGTTAAACGCAAGCGCGGGTCGTCACGCAAAATGGATAGCTGGCTGGCAGCAGGCCAGGCCAGAACGTCGCATTCCCCGGTCAGGAGTTTCGACAGACGTCCGGTGCCGCCGGAGCCTAAATCCACCACTACCTGCGGCATTAACGGTTTACCGCGCCAGAAGTCATCATGACGTTGTAGGCGAATAAATTGCCCGGCGCGGTATTCCGACAACTGATACGGACCGGTGCCGACCGGTTGACGGTCGAGTTGCTCCTGGCGATCTTCTTTCTCTAACTTCCGGGCATATTCTGCCGACATGACCGAAGCATAATGGGTTGCGAGGTGCCACAAAAAAGAAGCATCCGGCTGGGCGAGTCGGAACTCAACGGTATGATTATCCAGTTTGCGGACGCTTTTCACGTTATCGGCAAATTGCAGGCTGTCGAAGTAGGGGAAGTTGCTGCCGTTGACGTTATGCCACGGGTTGTTGCGGTCAAAAATTCGCTGGAAGGTAAACACCACATCGTCGGCATTCATTTTACGAGTGGGAGTAAACCAGTCGGTTTTTTGAAACGGAACATCGCGACGCAGGTGGAAGCGATAGGTCGCGCCGTTGTCGAGTACTTCCCAGCTTTCGGCAAGTTCCGGCATCAGGCGATAGGTATAGGGATCGACATCCAGCAGTCGATCATAAAACTGGGCGGCAAGGGTATCGACAATTAACCCACTGCTCGCTTTGGATGGGTTAAAGGTGTTGACTTGCCCGCTGACGCAATAGACAAAACCGCTGTCGCGGATATCAGCATGCGGGGGGGATTCAGGCGCGGCGATTGCCTGACCACTCACAAGTCCAGCAATCACCAAAAGAGACGATAATACCTGGCGCATAATATTAAGGGATTTTATGTAAAGAGGCTATCTTACTAATATTTAATGACATTTGCCATTACCGTTTGTGTTCAGGGGGCGTAATGAGGGCCGTGTGGTTGGTCGTTGAACAGGTGGCGTCGCCATCTGTTCAACATTCGTACCCGTGCTTTCTCTATAACTATAACTCACAGAACAACTTAGCGAGGAGCAGAGCGGTACGATCGTGAGAAACCCATTAAAGCACGCTGCAGTGCGTGTCATTGTTAGCCGGATGCGGCGTGAACGCTTTATCCGGACAACGATACTGACCGATCGTCTGCAATTAAATAATTACTCATTACCCCATTGATTCAAAAACTCTGCGATCTCATCAATGCGTACGGGATTAATCCCCGCTTCAGCAGCCATTTCATGTTGGGCTTCTTCGCTGATCTCTTCATTGTTCATCAAACGGGTGAGCAGTAACTGGAAGTAGTGGGCCAGCGGTGTGCGTTCAGCGTCTGCGACAGGCTCTGCGCATTCGGTCGCGTACTCATCGGCAATATCAAAATATTTTAGCGGGATATCATGGTTCATTATTTGCCCCTGGGGTTAATGCGCTAAGCATAAGGGCGGATGATAGCACTCGTGATCCGGGTCATACATCTTTTTATAGTTAATGGCGCGGTGCATTACCCTCAGGCAGGATAATGTGCCGCGCATCCGACTATTACGTTTCACTCACCGGCGTTCTGTCACCATCATACAACGGCACTTTGCGATAGCGGCGGATCAGATACCATAAATATGCGCCGCCTAACGAAGCCCATACCAGACCGAGTGTCAGTGACGTTGACTCGAGGTTAACCCACAGCACACCCACCGTCAGCGCGCCAACCAGCGGCATCAGCAAATAGTGGAAGTGATCCTTCCAGCTTTTATTCATTCCTTTACGCCGCCAGAAATGATTAAACACCGACAGATTCACGAAGGTAAACGCCACCAGAGCACCGAAGTTAATTAACGCTGTGGCGGTAACTAAATCGAAGAACAGCGCCGACAACGCGACAATCCCGACCATAATGACGTTGAGTGCCGGAGTCCGCCATTTTGGGTGCACATAGCCAAACACGCGCTCCGGAAACACATTGTCACGCCCCATCACATACAGCAGACGCGACACGCTGGCATGTGAAGCCAGGCCAGAGGCTAACGTGTTCACAAACGTGGTGCAGAGGAAAATCGACTGGAAGAGCTTGCCGCCGACGTACAGCGCAATTTCAGGCAGTGCGGCATCCGGATCTTTAAAGCGGCTGATATCGGGAAAGAACAGCTGCATAAAGAACGACGCCGCGATAAAGATAACGCCACCGTAGACCGCCGTCAGGAAGATGGCTTTCGGGATCACGCGTGCGGCGTCCGGCGTCTCTTCCGAAAGCGTGGTCACCGCATCGAAACCGAGGAAGGAGAAACAGACAATCGTCGCCCCGGTAATAATCGGGATCAGGTGCGCGTTCTCGCTGATAAACGGCTGAAGTGACCAGACGGTGCCAACGCCTTCTCCTTTATGCAGTCCCTGAACTACCAGGAAGATAAACACCACCATGATGGAGATTTGCACCAGTACAAACAGGGTATTGAAGTTAGCGACTAGGTTGATGCTCTTCAGATTCGCGGCGGTTAAAATGGCGACGAAGGTTACTACGCACACCCACGGCGGCACTTCCGGGAAGAGGGCGGAGAGATAGATTTTCGCCAACAAGACGTTGATCATCGGCAAAAAGAGATAATCCAGCAGCGATGACCAGCCGACCATAAATCCGACGTGCGGGTTAATCGACTTTTGCGCGTAGGTATAGGCCGAATCGGCCTCCGGAAACTGGCGAACCAGTTTGCCGTAGCTGATAGCGGTAAACAGCACGCCCGCCAGCGCCAGCAAATAGGACGCCGGAACGTGACCGTCGCTAATGCCGGAGACAATACCAAAAGTATCAAATACGGTCATCGGCGTGAGATAGGCCAGACCCATCATCACCACCTGCCACAATTTCAGTGATTTTCGCAGACGGGTTTTGCCGGGTTGCGCAGCAATATTCAGTGGTGAATTAATAGCCATAATTGCTGCCTCCCCTGCGTAATAAGGTTTGCGGTCGTGTCGACCTGAAATCAAACCTGTTTAGCAAGGGAAGCAAAGGGGACGGAGTCCAGTCAGTAGCAGGAGGGGCGCATACGCAGCCTCCCTCGCCATGCGGGGATTTAATCATCGGCATCATCTCATTTCCTCGTCACAGTCTTAATCGTTAACGGAAGCCCGTTGCCGCCTGCGCTCCATAACGCGACATCCGGGAAATGTCTGGATTACCAGCAAATGTCAGGCCTGGCTCCGCTCAGGTTGATGAAACAACCCCGCAAGGGGTACTATGCGTTTTTCAACATCCACTCAATTTCTGTTTCTGTGATGAGGCGCTCAAACTGCAACAGCTCATCATTTTTACAGGCGTGATACACATGGCAAAACCGTTCGCCTAAATAGCGGCGCAGGTGATCATTCTCGATAAACTCACCCAGGGCATCGCTCTGGCGAATCGGGAAGGGTAAGCCTTCCTGTTCCAGCCCGTTGCCTTCGACTTCTTCCTGCAACGGCAGCTCGTTATCAAGGCCATGCAAAATACCGGCAAAAATCGCTGCCATCACCAGATATGGGTTGGCATCGGCACCCGCCACGCGATATTCCACGCGGTGATTATGACGGTCGCCGCACGGAATACGCAGGGCGACGGTGCGGTTGTTATGGCCCCACGACGCCTGCGTCGGCACATACATTCCCGGCTGGAAGCGGCGATACGAGTTCACGTTTGGTGCCAGCAACGCCATCGACGACGGCATCAGGTCAATCATCCCGGCGAGCATCTTTTTCAGCAGCGGCGAATCTTCGCCTTCTGTGTCAGAAAGCACATTCTCGCCACGATTATTTTGCATACTGATATGGATATGCATCCCGCTGCCCGCGTGCTCTTCATACGGCTTCGCCATAAAAGTGGCGTGCATCTTATGCTTTTCTGCCATCAGACGCACCAGGAGTTTTAGCGCCAGCGCATCATCGCAGGCTTCCAGCACGTTATCGGTATGGTAAAGGTTGATTTCAAACTGACCCGGCGAGGCTTCGGCGACCGCACCGTCGGCGGGAATTAACTGTAACTGCGCCAGTTCATCAATATCATTGAGCACGTCGGCGAAGTGGTTGAGGTTATCAACGGAGTAAACCTGGCTGTGTGTATTGCGGTCATCGGTGCCGGGCGCGCAGGGCGGTTGCAGATACCCTTCAGCGTCGCGCTGACGATCCAGTAAATAGAACTCCAGCTCTACCGCTACAACCGGGAACAATCCGCGCTGGCGTAGCTGCTGCCACAGGCGGTTAAGAACGTTCCGCGGCTCAACGTCAAAGGGAGCGCCATCTTCATCGACCATGGTCAGGAGCATCTGACCGATAAACTCTGGATCGGCGGCAGAAGGGGTTAAGGAACCGAGAACAGGAACACAAGTACGATCCGGCTCGCCCATTTCCTGACCCAGACCCGCTTCTTCTACTACGTTGCCCAGAATATCCATTGCAAACACCGAGGCCGGGAAATAACACCCTTTCTCCAACTTCTTCAGGCTTGAAACAGGGATACGTTTTCCACGGAAGCAACCATTCAAATCAGTAAGTAAAACATCAACATATTGCGTATTCGGGTAGCGCTCCAGGTAGCGTTTCACTTCCTGCGTAAAGGCGCTACCCCGCCTCTCTTCTGGCTGCTGAACAAAGTTCTCTACTTCAACGATATTGGTTTCCATGATTCTTCGCCTTTGGTTTGTTTTCCGCTCGTTATCAAAGCGTAAAATATAATGACCATCATTCGAATCTGCATGCAAACTAAATGTTTGTCAAATGTTAAATTTAGTTTTCAAAAATGAAAACCCACTGCTAGATTGAAAAAAATATTGAACATAAAGGTCATTTAAAGCGCAGTAATGGCGATAATTTAGTCCACTTTGTGAGATTGAGCATGGAAAATATAATGAACAATCCGGTTATCGGTGTCGTAATGTGCAGGAACAGGCTTAAGGGTCATGCGACCCAGACTCTGCAAGAAAAGTACCTGAATGCCATCATCCACGCAGGCGGCTTGCCAATTGCGCTACCACATGCGCTGGCGGAACCGTCGTTACTTGAACAACTTTTGCCGAAACTCGATGGCATTTATCTTCCTGGTAGTCCCAGCAATGTGCAGCCGCACCTATATGGTGAAAACGGCGATGAGCCTGACGCCGATCCCGGGCGTGATCTTCTGAGCATGGCGATAATTAATGCCGCACTTGAAAGGCGCATCCCCATTTTCGCCATCTGCCGGGGTTTACAAGAACTGGTGGTGGCAACCGGTGGTTCGTTGCATCGCAAGCTGTGCGAACAGCCTGAATTGCTGGAACATCGGGAAGATCCGAACTGCCGGTGGAACAGCAATATGCACCGTCGCATGAAGTTCAGGTTGAAGAGGGGGGATTACTGTCTGCGTTGTTACCTGAATGTAGCAACTTTTGGGTAAACTCTCTACATGGACAAGGGGCGAAGGTCGTTAGCCCACGGTTGCGTGTTGAAGCTCGCTCGCCGGATGGCTTAGTTGAGGCGGTTAGCGTCATCAATCATCCTTTTGCGCTGGGCGTACAGTGGCACCCGGAATGGAACAGTAGCGAGTACGCGCTTTCGCGTATATTGTTCGAGGGCTTTATCACCGCTTGTCAGCACCATATCGCTGAAAAACAGCGACTCTGACCACTACAGTTTAAGGAAATGCAAATATGAGTGATGAGGGACTGGCGCCAGGAAAACGCTTGTCGGAAATCCGCCAGCAGCAGGGGCTTTCACAACGTCGTGCCGCCGAACTCTCCGGGCTGACTCACAGTGCTATCAGTACGATAGAACAAGATAAAGTCAGCCCTGCCATCAGTACGCTGCAAAAGCTGCTGAAGGTGTATGGTCTGTCACTCTCGGAATTCTTTTCCGAGCCGGAAAAACCTGATGAGCCGCAGGTCGTCATTAATCAGGACGACTTAATTGAGATGGGCAGTCAGGGTGTGTCAATGAAGCTGGTTCATAACGGTAACCCGAATCGCACGCTGGCGATGATCTTTGAAACGTACCAGCCGGGCACAACCACTGGGGAAAGAATTAAGCATCAGGGTGAGGAAATAGGCACAGTACTGGAAGGTGAAATTGTTCTGACGATTAATGGTCAGGATTACCACCTCGTCGCGGGTCAAAGTTATGCCATTAATACCGGCATCCCGCACAGTTTCAGTAATACGTCGGCAGGTATTTGCCGAATTATCAGCGCCCATACGCCCACCACGTTTTAATCTTTTTGTTCTGTAAGCCGGGTAAGCGCAATGCGCCCGGCAATCTATACACAAAATCATTCAAGTTGCATCAAGGCGGCAAGTGAGCGAATCCCGATGAGCTTACTCAGGTAAGTGATTCGGGGGTGCGAACGCAGCCAAGGCAGAGGCGGCTTGAAGGATGAAGTGTATATAAAGAATGTCGCCAGAAATAAACGGGCATACGGCCCGGGGATCTCTGCGCCCTTACGTTCACAAACTGCATATATCTGATAGACGTGAAACAGGAGTCATAATGAATTTTCATCATCTGGCTTACTGGCAGGATAAAGCGTTAAGTCTCGCCATTGAAAACCGCTTATTTATTAACGGTGAATATACTGCTGCGGCGGAAAATGAAACCTTTGAAACCGTTGATCCGGTCACCCAAGCACCGCTGGCGAAAATTGCCCGCGGCAAGAGCGTCGATATCGACCGTGCGGTGAGCGCAGCACGCGGCGTATTTGAACGCGGCGACTGGTCACTCTCTTCTCCGGCTAAACGTAAAGCGGTACTGAATAAACTCGCCGATTTAATGGAGGCCCACGCCGAAGAGCTGGCACTGCTGGAAACTCTCGACACCGGCAAACCGATTCGTCACAGTCTGCGTGATGATATTCCCGGCGCGGCGCGCGCCATTCGCTGGTACGCCGAAGCGATCGACAAAGTGTATGGCGAAGTGGCGACCACCAGTAGCCATGAGCTGGCGATGATCGTGCGTGAACCGGTCGGCGTGATTGCCGCCATCGTGCCGTGGAACTTCCCGCTGTTGCTGACTTGCTGGAAACTCGGCCCGGCGCTGGCGGCGGGAAACAGCGTGATTCTAAAACCGTCTGAAAAATCACCGCTCAGTGCGATTCGTCTCGCGGGGCTGGCGAAAGAAGCAGGCTTGCCGGATGGTGTGTTGAACGTGGTGACGGGTTTTGGTCATGAAGCGGGGCAGGCGCTGTCGCGTCATAACGATATCGACGCCATTGCCTTTACCGGTTCAACCCGTACCGGGAAACAGCTGCTGAAAGATGCGGGCGACAGCAACATGAAACGCGTCTGGCTGGAAGCGGGCGGCAAAAGCGCCAACATCGTTTTCGCCGATTGTTCGGATCTGCAAAAAGCGGCGAGCTCCACCGCAGCAGGCATCTTCTACAACCAGGGTCAGGTGTGCATCGCCGGAACACGCCTGTTGCTGGAAGAGAGCATCGCCGATGAATTCTTAGCCCTGTTAAAACAGCAGGCGCAAAACTGGCAGCCGGGCCATCCGCTTGACCCCGCAACCACCATGGGCACTTTAATCGACTGCGCCCACGCCGACTCGGTCCATAGCTTTATTCGTGAGGGCGAAGGCAAAGGGCAACTGCTGCTGGATGGCCGTAACGCCGGGCTGGCTGCCGCCATCGGCCCGACCATCTTTGTGGATGTAGACCCGAATGCGTCCTTAAGCCGCGAAGAGATTTTCGGTCCGGTGCTGGTGGTCACGCGTTTCACATCAGAAGAACAGGCGCTACAGCTTGCCAACGACAGCCAGTACGGCCTTGGCGCGGCGGTATGGATGCGCGACCTCTCCCGCGCGCACCGTATGAGCCGCCGCCTGAAAGCCGGTTCCGTCTTCGTCAATAACTACAACGACGGCGATATGACCGTGCCGTTTGGCGGCTATAAGCAGAGCGGCAACGGTCGCGACAAATCCCTGCATGCCCTTGAAAAATTCACCGAACTGAAAACCATCTGGATAAGCCTGGAGGCCTGAAATGACCGAACATACCAGCAGTTATTACGCCGCCAGTGCGAATAAATACGTGCCATTCGACACCCTGAATGAGTCAATCACCTGCGACGTTTGCGTGGTTGGCGGCGGCTATACCGGGCTCTCCTCCGCGCTGCATCTGGCGGAAGCGGGCTTTGACGTAGTGGTTCTCGAAGCCTCACGCATCGGCTTTGGCGCAAGCGGGCGCAATGGCGGGCAGCTTGTGAACTCCTACAGCCGCGACATCGACGTGATCGAAAAAAGCTACGGCATGGACACCGCCCCTATGCTCGGCAGCATGATGTTCGAAGGTGGTGAGATCATCCGCGAACGTATCAAACGTTATCAGATTGACTGCGACTACCGCCCCGGCGGCCTGTTTGTGGCGATGAATGATAAACAGCTCGCCACACTTGAAGAGCAGAAAGAGAACTGGGAACGCTACGGCAATAAACAGCTGGAATTGCTGGACGCCAACGCCATTCGCCGTGAAGTAGCCAGCGATCGCTATACCGGTGCGCTGCTGGATCACAGCGGTGGGCATATTCACCCGCTAAACCTCGCCATTGGCGAAGCGGACGCCATCCGCCTCAACGGCGGGCGCGTGTATGAACTTTCTGCCGTGACGCAGATCCAGCACACCACGCCAGCCGTTGTGCGCACTGCCAAAGGTCAGGTGACGGCGAAGTATGTGATTGTCGCCGGGAATGCGTATCTGGGCGATAAAGTAGAGCCGGAACTGGCGAAACGCAGCATGCCGTGCGGCACGCAGGTGATCACCACCGAACGGCTGTCGGAAGATTTAGCCTGTTCGCTGATCCCGAAAAACTACTGTGTGGAAGACTGTAATTATCTGCTTGATTACTACCGTCTTACCGCCGACAACCGTTTGCTGTACGGCGGCGGCGTGGTCTACGGCGCGCGCGACCCGGATGACGTTGAGCGTCTTGTTGTGCCGAAACTGCTGAAAACCTTCCCGCAGCTGAAGGGCGTCAAAATCGACTATCGCTGGACGGGCAACTTCCTGCTGACCCTTTCACGGATGCCGCAGTTCGGTCGCCTCGATACCAACATCTATTACATGCAGGGCTACAGCGGCCACGGCGTCACCTGTACCCACCTCGCCGGGCGTTTGATTGCTGAACTGCTGCGCGGTGACGCCGAGCGTTTCGATGCCTTCGCCAATCTGCCGCATTACCCGTTCCCCGGCGGGCGCACGCTGCGCGTGCCATTTACCGCGATGGGCGCGGCTTATTACAGCCTGCGCGATCGTCTGGGCGTTTAATTTCCGATTAACAGTGAAGAGTCAAAAGGTGTGAAACATGAGCAACAATGAATTCCATCAGCGTCGTCTTTCTGCTACCCCACGCGGGGTTGGCGTGATGTGTAACTTCTTCGCCCAGTCGGCAGAAAACGCTACGCTGAAGGACGTAGAGGGCAACGAATACATCGATTTCGCCGCAGGCATTGCGGTGCTGAATACCGGGCATCGCCACCCTGATCTGGTCGCGGCGGTGGAGCAGCAATTGCAACAGTTTACCCACACGGCGTATCAGATTGTGCCGTACGAAAGCTACGTCACGCTGGCGGAGAAAATTAACGCCCTTGCCCCAGTGAGCGGGCAGGCTAAAACCGCATTCTTCACTACCGGCGCGGAAGCGGTGGAAAACGCGGTGAAAATTGCTCGCGCCCATACCGGACGACCTGGCGTGATTGCGTTTAGCGGCGGCTTCCACGGTCGTACATATATGACCATGGCGCTGACCGGAAAAGTTGCGCCGTACAAAATCGGCTTCGGCCCGTTCCCTGGTTCGGTGTATCACGTACCTTATCCGTCAGATTTACACGGCATTTCAACACAGGACTCCCTCGACGCCATCGAATGCTTGTTTAAATCGGACATTGAAGCGAAGCAGGTGGCGGCCATTATTTTCGAACCGGTGCAGGGCGAGGGCGGTTTCAACGTTGCGCCAAAAGAGCTGGTTGCCGCCATTCGCCGCCTGTGCGACGAGCACGGTATTGTGATGATTGCCGATGAAGTGCAAAGCGGCTTTGCGCGTACCGGTAAACTGTTTGCCATGGATCATTACGCCGATAAGCCGGACTTAATGACGATGGCGAAAAGCCTCGCGGGCGGGATGCCGCTTTCGGGCGTGGTCGGTAACGCGAATATTATGGACGCGCCCGCGCCGGGCGGGTTGGGTGGCACCTACGCCGGGAACCCGCTGGCGGTGGCTGCCGCGCACGCGGTGCTCAATATTATCGACAAAGAATCACTCTGCGAACGCGCGAATCAACTGGGCCAGCGTCTCAAAAACACGTTGATTGATGCCAAAGAAAGCGTTCCGGCCATTGCTGCGGTACGCGGCCTGGGGTCGATGATTGCGGCAGAGTTTAACGATCCGCAAACGGGCGAGCCGTCAGCGGCGATTGCACAGAAAATCCAGCAACGCGCGCTGGCGCAGGGGCTGCTCCTGCTGACCTGTGGCGCATACGGCAACGTGATTCGCTTCCTGTATCCGCTGACCATCCCGGATGCGCAATTCGATGCGGCAATGAAAATTTTGCAGGATGCGCTGAGCGATTAATAGCCCAACGCAATAATGTCTGATGCGCTGCGCTTATCAGGCCTGCAAACGACTTATTGATTATGTATGCCGAATAAAGCATTCACGCCGCATCCGGCAAGTTGTATTGCTCAACTTCGCTAAATCTGGTGCTTTTTCAACAACGCGCGGAACTGATGATAAGTTAACCCCAGTAATTCAGCCGCGCGCTTCTGGTTATATTTCCCTTGTTGCAAACTGAGTTGCAGCAACTCTTTTTCCTGCTGCATCTGAAACTCACGTAAATCCAGCGGCAGTGTTGGAAGCGAGGTGGTTTCTGAAACGGCGATAGCGTCTTCAGGCGGACGCCGTTTAAAGGGATCAATAATGATGTCATCAAGCGGATAATCGCTGGTGCCGTGGCGATACACTGAACGTCCCACCACGTTTTTCAATTCACGAATATTTCCCGGCCAACGATAATTCAGCAATGTTTCTCTGGCGCGCTCCGTAAACCCCGGGAACAGAGGCAGCTTGATTTCCCGACACATCTGGATGGCAAAGTGTTCTGCCATCAACATTATGTCGCTTTCGCGCTCGCGCAGTGGTGGCAGTTGTACAACATCAAAAGCCAGTCGGTCGAGCAGGTCAGCGCGAAAAGTGCCTTCATTGACCGTCGCCGGGAGATCGGCATTCGTCGCGCATACCAACCGCACATTCACCTGCAATGGCTGGCTGCCGCCAACGCGCTCCAGTTCACCGTACTCAATCACGCGCAATAATTTCTCCTGCACCATCATCGGTGCCGTAGCGAGTTCATCAAGAAATAGCGTACCGCCGTCGGCACGTTCAAATCTCCCTGGATGACGTTTTTGCGCACCGGTAAACGCCCCCGCTTCGTGACCAAACAGTTCGGAATCCAGCAGATTTTCATTTAACGCCGCGCAGTTAAGGGAAATAAACGGCCCTTGCCAACGGGAGGAGAGATAATGCAGGCGGCTGGCAATCAGCTCTTTACCGGTGCCGCGTTCGCCGATGATGAGCACCGGTTTGTCCAGCGGTGCGAGATGCGAAACCTGTTCCAGCACTTCGAGAAAGCTGTTCGCCTCACCAAGTAAATTATCTTTGTATTCTGCCATGATGAAATTCGCCACTTGTTAGTGTAATTCGCTAATTCATCCTGGCATGTTGCTGATGATTCTTCAATCAGATCTTTATAAATCAAAAAGATAAAAAATTGGCACGCAAATTGTATTAACAGTTCAGCAGGACAATCCTGAACGCAGAAATCAAGAGGACAACATTATGGGTATTTTTTCTCGCTTTGCCGACATCGTGAATGCCAACATCAACGCTCTGTTAGAGAAAGCGGAAGATCCACAGAAACTGGTGCGTCTGATGATCCAGGAGATGGAAGATACTCTGGTTGAAGTACGTTCTACTTCGGCGCGTGCGTTGGCAGAAAAGAAACAGCTGACTCGCCGTATTGAACAAGCGTCGGCGCGTGAAGTTGAATGGCAGGAAAAAGCCGAACTGGCGCTGCTGAAAGAGAGAGAGGATTTGGCACGTGCGGCGTTAATTGAAAAACAGAAACTGACCGATCTGATTAAGAGTCTGGAACATGAAGTGACGCTGGTGGACGATACGCTGGCACGCATGAAGAAAGAGATCGGTGAGCTGGAAAACAAATTGAGCGAAACACGCGCTCGCCAGCAGGCATTGATGTTACGCCATCAGGCGGCAAACTCGTCGCGCGATGTGCGTCGTCAGCTGGACAGTGGCAAACTGGATGAAGCAATGGCTCGTTTCGAATCTTTCGAACGTCGTATTGACCAGATGGAAGCGGAAGCAGAAAGCCACAGCTTCGGTAAACAAAAATCGCTGGACGATCAGTTTGCCGAACTGAAAGCCGATGATGCAATCAGCGAACAACTGGCACAATTAAAAGCCAAAATGAAGCAAGACAATCAATAATAACATCCAGGCGGCCTCCGAACGCGCCGCCGCTCATCGTCTAAGGAGTACTTATGAGCGCGCTATTTCTGGCTATTCCGTTAACCATTTTTGTGCTGTTTGTTTTACCGATCTGGTTATGGCTGCATTACAGCAATCGTTCTGGTCGCAGTGAATTGTCGCAAAGTGAGCAGCAGCGATTAGCGCAACTGGTTGATGAAGCAAAACGGATGCGCGAACGTATTCAGGCGCTGGAATCTATTCTTGATGCAGAACATCCGAACTGGAGGGATCGCTAATGGCGGGCATTAATCTCAATAAAAAATTATGGCGTATTCCACAGCAGGGCATGGTCCGCGGCGTCTGCGCCGGGATTGCCAACTATTTTGATGTACCGGTAAAACTGGTGCGTATCCTGGTGGTGCTGTCGATTTTCTTCGGTCTGGCGCTGTTTACCCTGGTTGCTTACATCATTTTGTCATTTGCGCTTGATCCAATGCCGGACAACATGGCCTTTGGTGAGCAGCTACCCTCCAGCAGCGAATTGCTGGATGAAGTCGACCGTGAACTGGCGGCAAGTGAAACGCGTTTACGCGAGATGGAACGTTATGTCACTTCCGATACTTTCACGTTACGTAGCCGTTTCCGTCAACTGTGAGGAAAGTTATGAATACTCGCTGGCAACAGGCCGGGCAAAAGGTAAAGCTTGGTTTCAAATTAGCAGGCAAGCTGGTACTTCTTACCGCACTGCGCTATGGCCCGGCGGGTGTAGCGGGCTGGGCGATAAAATCAGTTGCTCGCCGACCGCTGAAAATGTTGCTGGCTGTGGCGCTGGAACCGCTGTTAAGTCGGGCTGCTAATAAACTGGCACAGCGTTATAAAAGGTGAGGGGAGTTTCGCAAAAATTGTTAAATCTCAGGCGTATAATGGATGGCAATTTTCATCCATAGAAGGACGTTTACATGTTTAAAAAAGGCTTACTTGCTCTGGCACTGGTGTTTTCACTGCCCGTTTTCGCCGCTGAACACTGGATCGATGTTCGTGTTCCAGAGCAGTATCAGCAAGAGCACGTTCAGGGGGCCATCAATATTCCCCTGAAGGAAGTGAAAGAGCGCATTGCCACCGCCGTTCCGGATAAAAACGACACCGTGAAAGTGTATTGCAATGCCGGACGCCAGTCAGGGCAAGCAAAAGAGATCCTTAGCGAGATGGGATATACCCACGTTGAGAACGCCGGTGGCTTGAAAGACATCGCAATGCCGAAGGTCAAAGGTTAAAAGAATTCACCATGAGCGGCGCTTATGCGCCGTTTTTTTTCTGTCACACCTTATTTACATCCCCATAGATTATTTGCGTCAGCTCACAAATACGCTTTTTCCCTGGTAAAAAATGATTTCCTGCGTGACTAAAACTCTTGTGCTCAATTGACAGTTTATTTTCTGCGGAGTAGTCTCTCGTTTCATGGGATCGCTACCACTGAAAGGCAACATGAAACAGAAAATTACTTATTACCTGGACGAAATCTACGGTGGAACATTTACCGCAACTCATTTACAGAAACTTGTAACGCGTCTTGAGGGTAATGCTGCCAACTTACTGATTTAGTGTATGATGGTGATTTTAAGGTGCTTGCGTGGCTTCCATTTCCATCAGATGTCCTTCCTGCTCCGCTACTGAAGGCGTGGTGCGTAACGGCAAAAGCACTGCCGGACATCAGCGCTATCTCTGCTCTCATTGCCGTAAAACATGGCAACTACAGTTCACTTACACCGCCTCTCAGCCCGGTAC
>NZ_MDGW01000409.1:0-748 GCF_001712525.1 Shigella sp. FC1661 | reverse complement strand
GGCTCCGGAAGACGGTTGTTGCGCACGTATTCGGTGAACGCACTATGGCGACGCAGGGGCGTCTTATGAGCTTGCTGTCACCCTTTGACGTGGTGATATGGATGACGGATGGCTGGCCACTGTATGAATCCCGCCTGAAGGGAAAGCTGCACGTAATCAGCAAGCGATATACGCAGCGAATTGAGCGGCATAACCTGAATCTGAGGCAGCACCTGGCACGGCTGGGACGGAAGTCGCTGTCGTTCTCAAAATCGGTGGAGCTGCATGACAAAGTCATCGGGCATTATCTGAACATAAAACACTATCAATAAGTTGGAGTCATTACCCCTGGCTACTTGTAAATCTGACGGAAATAGTCATCAACTGTCATAATGTTGAGGTCAAAATCAATATCCGGTAAGTCTAAGCATTTAAGCCTGATTAAATCTTCGATTTCACTTGCGGCTAACGATGTCGTTATTGCGAAGGAATTTTCATTCAATTGTCGTGGTATCCCATATTCATCAGCCACGATAGAAGAGAAATTCATATCATACATCAATGATCTTAACCTTGAAGTGGCACACTGAATTTGGCCACCTGAACAGAGGTGATATGCTCACCTCAGAACAACACAGGTGCTCCAATGAAAAAAAGAAATTTTAGCGCAGAGTTTAAACGCGAATCCGCTCAACTGGTTGTTGACCAGAAATACACGGTGGCAGATGCCGCCAAAGCTATGGATGTTGGCCTTTCCACAATGACAAGA
>NZ_MDGW01000408.1:0-749 GCF_001712525.1 Shigella sp. FC1661 | reverse complement strand
AACACGCCAGTTCGCCCGGATGTTGGGACTTGAACCGAAGAACACGGCGGTGCGGAGTCCGGAGAGTAACGGAATAGCAGAGAGCTTCGTGAAAACGATAAAGCGTGACTACATCAGTATCATGCCCAAACCAGACGGGTTAACGGCAGCAAAGAACCTTGCAGAGGCGTTCGAGCATTATAACGAATGGCATCCGCATAGTGCGCTGGGTTATCGCTCGCCACGGGAATATCTGCGGCAGCGGGCTTGTAATGGGTTAAGTGATAACAGATGTCTGGAAATATAGGGGCAAATCCACTGATAGTGTTTTATGTTCAGATAATGCCCGATGACCTTGTCATGCAGCTCCACCGATTTTGAGAACGACTGTGACTTCCGTCCCAGCCTTGCCAGATGTTGTCTCAGATTCAGATTATGTCGCTCAATGCGCTGAGTGTAACGCTTGCTGATAACGTGCAGCTTTCCCTTCAGGCGTGATTCATACAGCGGCCAGCCATCCGTCATCCATACCACGACCTCAAAGGCCGACAGCAGGCTCAGAAGACGCTCCAGTGTGGCCAGAGTGCGTTCACCGAAGACGTGCGCCACAACCGTCCTCCGTATCCTGTCATACGCGTAAAACAGCCAGCGCTGACGTGATTTAGCACCGACGTAGCCCCACTGTTCGTCCATTTCAGCGCAGACAATCACATCACTGCCCGGTTGTATGCGCGAGGTTACCGACTGCGGCCTGAGTTTTTTAAGTGACG
>NZ_MDGW01000407.1:0-758 GCF_001712525.1 Shigella sp. FC1661 | reverse complement strand
CCGGGAGCAGAATAATAATGGTGCGTAATTAATTCTGCAATCTCATCCGTTTCAAACGATTAAATCCTGAACTTCCCTGACTGTCTGCTCAAAACGTCCGGTCTCCAGTTCAACGCCAATCGCACGACGCCCGAGCGCCAGTGCCGCTTTTACCGTTGAACCTGAGCCCATAAAAAAATCTGCAACCTGGTCTCCCGGACGACTGCTCGCGTTGATTATCTGCTGCAACATTTCTGCCGGTTTTTCGCACGGATGTTTCCCTGGATAGTACTGCACCGGTTTATACGTCCACACATCGGTGTACGGCACCTGCACCGTCACACCGAAATACCTCCGCAAATTTTTATATTCACTCAGCAGTTCCATATACTGCCGGCTCAGCTCACTGTATGTGCTGACCAGTTGGTAATGGGACTTTTCCAGTTCTCTCCGCTGATGTTTCTCTTCTGCCACCCGGGCAAACAGCGACTGTAATTTCAGATAATCGCTTTCGTTCGGTAGCTGCCACTGACTGGCACTGAACCAGTGCGACACCATGTTTTTCTTTCCTGTGGCATCTGCAATCTGTTTTGCCGTTATCCCCAGGGCAGCTCGCGCATCACGAAAGTAAGAAATCAGCGGGGCCATCACATGCTGTTTCAGTGCACTGCCCTTCGCCGCATACCCGGCATCTTTCGGACGATACGGCCCCTGATAATGTTCCGCGAACAGAATGCGCTCTGTGGCGGGGAAATACGCCCGCAGGCTTTCCTTGTTGC
>NZ_MDGW01000406.1:0-780 GCF_001712525.1 Shigella sp. FC1661 | reverse complement strand
GCAACAGCTTTCTTCTGGCTCCAGGCGATTTATTTCGCGGGGCAGATGCTCCGGTAACGGGCGACGATGACGAGACTGTCGCAACTGGCGGGGAACCTGCGGATCGTCTTCCCGCCCACTGTAACGATCACTGTCCTGTTCGCGTTGTTTCAGCAGGGCCTCAGCCTGTTCAACTTCACGACGCAGTTTTTCAGAACGGGTACCGAACAGCATCCGGCGCAGTTTTTCTATCTGAGCCCGCAGATGTTCTATTTCCCGTTCATCTTCTTCGATCTTTTCTTCGGCGCGGGCCAGTGCAGAGCGCAGGAAGGCCTCCGTCTCTTCAACCAGACTCAGTTGCTGGTCTTTCTGACGGAGCTGGCATTCCAGTTCTGCAATGCGAATGAGGTATTTTTGATTCATGGCCGTTTTTATAATCCGGCCATGACATTTTACAACATTGTCAGTGCGTTAAGGCGGGATGTTTTTGGCTGACGCCAGTCCAGCTTATCGAGGAGCATTGCCAGTTGCGAGCGGGTAATGGATACCTTGCCGTCACGCACAGCAGGCCAGATAAACTGGCCTTCCTCCAGGCGTCTGGTGAACAGGCACAGACCATCAGCATCAGCCCACAGGATTTTAATCATGTCACCCCGTCGGCCACGGAAGATGAACAGGTGACCGGAGAAGGGATTATCATTCAGCACATGCTGTACCTGTTCACCCAGCCCGTTGAAAGACTTACGCATATCGGTTATCCCAGCAACGAGCCAGATGCGGGTGCCTGACGGGAGTGAGATC
>NZ_MDGW01000405.1:0-788 GCF_001712525.1 Shigella sp. FC1661 | reverse complement strand
AGTTCATTTTCCATCGTTTTCTTGCCGAGCAGGCGCTGGAGTTCTTTAATCTGCTTCATGGCGGCAGCAAGTTCAGAGGCAGGAACAACCTGTTCTCCGGCGGCCACAGCAGTAAGACTTCCTTCCTGGTATTGCTTACGCCAGAGAAATAACTGGCTGGCTGCTACACCATGTTGCCGGGCAACGAGGGAGACCGTCATCCCCGGTTCAAAGCTCTGCTGAACAATTGCGATCTTTTCCTGTGTGGTACGCCGTCTGCGTTTCTCCGGCCCTAAGACATCAATCATCTGTACTCCAATGACTAGTCTAAAAACTAGTATTAAGACTATCACTTATTTAAGTGATACTGGTTGTCTGGAGATTCAGGGGGCCAGTCTAGATATTACGGAGATGTCAGGCTCTGTGATCAGAGCCTGACAATAACTACATAGCGTGTTGGGTAATGACTCCAACTTACTGATAGTGTTTTATGTTCAGATAATGCCCGATGACCTTGTCATGCAGCTCCACCGATTTTGAGAACGACAGTGACTTCCGTCCCAGCCTTGCCAGATGTTGTCTCAGATTCAGATTATGTCGCTCAATGCGCTGAGTGTAACGCTTGCTGATAACGTGCAGCTTTCCCTTCAGGCGTGATTCATACAGCGGCCAGCCATCCGTCATCCATACCACGACCTCAAAGGCCGACAGCAGGCTCAGAAGACGCTCCAGTGTGGCCAGAGTGCGTTCACCGAAGACGTGCGCCACAACCGTCCTCCGTATCCTGTCATACGCGTAAAACAGCCAGC
>NZ_MDGW01000404.1:0-816 GCF_001712525.1 Shigella sp. FC1661 | reverse complement strand
CGTGTTGAGGCCAACGCCCATAATGCGTGCACTGGCGCGACATCCGACGCCATTCATGGCCATATCAATGATTTTCTGGTGCGTACCGGGCTGAGAGGCGGTGTAAGTGAACTGTAGTTGCCATGTTTTACGGCAATGAGAGCAGAGATAGCGCTGATGTCCGGCAGTGCTTTTGCCGTTACGCACCACGCCTTCAGTAGCGGAGCAGGAAGGACATCTGATGGAAATGGAAGCCACGCAAGCACCTTAAAATCACCATCATACACTAAATCAGTAAGTTGGCAGCATTACCGTGAATTTGAACGTAGCTGGACATTGAAACCATTCATTACCAAACCTGAAAATCCGATTATAGGAAATGATGTCTGGATAGGAAATGATGTTGTATTGAAAGGTGGCATCGCAATAGGTGATGGTGCTGTTATTGCTGCCAATTCCGTTGTTACCAAAGACCTGCCCCCAGGTAATGACTCCAACTTATTGATAGTGTTTTATGTTCAGATAATGCCCGATGACTTTGTCATGCAGCTCCACCGATTTTGAGAACGACAGCGACTTCCGTCCCAGCCGTGCCAGGTGCTGCCTCAGATTCAGGTTATGCCGCTCAATTCGCTGCGTATATCGCTTGCTGATTACGTGCAGCTTTCCCTTCAGGCGGGATTCATACAGTGGCCAGCCATCCGTCATCCATATCACCACGTCAAAGGGTGACAGCAAGCTCATAAGACGCCCCTGCGTCGCCATAGTGCGTTCACCGAATACGTGCGCAACAACCGTCTTCCGGAGCCTGTCATACGCGTAAAACAGCCAGCGCTG
>NZ_MDGW01000403.1:0-817 GCF_001712525.1 Shigella sp. FC1661 | reverse complement strand
ATCATCTGTACTCCAATGACTAGTCTAAAAACTAGTATTAAGACTATCACTTATTTAAGTGATACTGGTTGTCTGGAGATTCAGGGGGCCAGTCTACAATCACCTGTTTACTGAGAACAATCTGGATACAGAAGCCATCACTGTCAGTTATGAATATATACTCTCCAGGCATCTGATTGCTAATACTGAATTTAGTTATTTGGCATTTCCCGATAACTACAACCGTCTGTTTATACCACGGCCAAAAACTAAAGCTGGTAATGGTTCAAAACACTTAATAGTAAAGCGGTTGGCAGACTGCTTGCTGCTGGCGGCATATACAATGGGAATATCGAAGGATTCAGGGAAACAGCAGACAAGTTGGGGGGAGATGCACCTGCTGGTTACGATCAATTTATGGATAACAAAGGGTTACTCATCGCTGGTGCTTCAATAGTTGCTGGAGCAGTTCTGGGGAGAATGAGACTCCCTGATTTGGAATCACTTGAGCATTTCGGAGCCAGAGGAGCAGTATCAGGAAGACCATTTAATCCCGACCTTGCCGGTGGTCCAATAGAAAATCTGACGACAGATGGCGTAACAATCAACAGGGAAGGTATCGCTATTGTTGAAAAACACATAGCCAGATTTGGTCATGACCCTGTAAATGAAGTGATGATCAATAGACTGAAAGACATTGAGAAAGGAAAAATCCCCCCAGAACAAGTAGATCTTAACTTCTGGTGATGCTGCCAACTTACTGATTTAGTGTATGATGGTGTTTTTGAGGTGCTCCAGTGGCTTCTGTTTCTATCAGCTGTCCCTCCTGTTCAGCTAC
>NZ_MDGW01000402.1:0-819 GCF_001712525.1 Shigella sp. FC1661 | reverse complement strand
ACGCTGAGAAGTAAAAAGCCGGAGCTTGTGGAGCAAGAGCTGTGGGGTGTCTTACTGGCTTATAATCTGGTGAGATATCAGATGATTAAAATGGCGGAACATCTGAAAGGTTACTGGCCGAATCAACTGAGTTTCTCAGAATCATGCGGAATGGTGATGAGAATGCTGATGACATTGCAGGGCGCTTCACCGGGACGTATACCGGAGCTGATGCGCGATCTTGCAAGTATGGGACAACTTGTGAAATTACCGACGAGAAGGGGAAGGGCCTTCCGAGAGTGGTAAAGGAGAGGCCCTGGAAATACCCCACAGCCCCGAAAAAGAGCCAGTCAGTTGCTTAACTGACTGGCATTAAGGCCGCCGGGGACGTTTTTTTACCACCGGGAGTTTGGGCATAACGGTGCTTTCAGTAAGTACGACAGGTACTGTGGAGGCACTTCCGTAAAGAAGGGCATCAAGTTCCTGCTCCGACATACCTGCGGGCAGAGGCCATGAAAGGCCAGCGTTGCGGAAGCGCACGAACATACCACAGACAGTTGATTTTGGTACGCCCAGGCGACGTCCGGCCACAACCCGTGGTAAATGTTCTTCGAAATGAAGGCGTAAAGCTTCAGTGATCCAGGTCCGGTATTCCATACGATAGTGTCCACTTCAAAATGATGGACATTATTTTTGTGGAGCCGGAGGAAACAGACCAGACGGTTTAAATGAGCCGGTTACGAAGAAGCTGAGGTTCTGCGCTTTGATAATTTTGACGATGCCGTTGAGTGTTGCGCAGACCTGAATATTCCGTTCTTTGTGGATGCCGGAAACAAAAAA
>NZ_MDGW01000401.1:0-820 GCF_001712525.1 Shigella sp. FC1661 | reverse complement strand
ATGCAGCCCAGTTTCACCATCGCCAGGTAATTTCTCGCCGTTTTGTCGTAACGCGTGGCGATGCGGCGATATTCTTTCAGCCGCCCAAAGCACCGTTCAACGACATTACGATTGCAGTACGCATCACGATCAAGCTGTGCACGTCCATCCGATGCCATTTTCTCATTTGACTTTCGGGGGATTACTGCCTTTATACCGTTATTTTTCAGCTCATTGCGCAATGCGCGCCCTGAATACGCTTTATCAGCCAGTACCGCATGTCCACGGCGTTTCATGCTGCCGTTCTGACGCTGAACGCCAATCCCGTCCAGAAGTCGTTGCGCGAACTGGCTTTCATGAGCTTGTCCGGGGCTTAGCACGATATTTAACGGGAGGCCACTTCCGTCTGTTGCCAGATGGATTTTGGTGCCAAAACCGCCGCGAGAGCGACCCGGGCCATTATCTCCGTCGATATCGGGATGTTTTTTTGAGCACCGGCGGCACATTTCAGCGCCCGGATATTACTGCCATCCAGCGCGGTGGCAGACCAGTCAATAAAGCCATTTGCATCAAGTAGCGAAAGCAACCTGTTGAAAATAATATTAATCACGCCTGACTTTGATCATCGGTTAAAGCGGTTATAAACAGTTTTCCATGCCCCATATCGTTCGGGTAAATCGCGCCATGGTGCACCGGAACATAACACCCAGAACATGCCATTGATGATTTTACGGTGCTCAGCCCATGGGCGTCCGGCCCGTGGTGTGGCGGGTTCAGGAGGTAACAGAGGCTTGATGATGGTCCATGCCTCATCGGGAAGGTCGTAGCGAGCCATAGTTCA
>NZ_MDGW01000400.1:0-820 GCF_001712525.1 Shigella sp. FC1661 | reverse complement strand
GGCACTGTTGCAAATAGTCGGTGGTGATAAACTTATCATCCCCTTTTGCTGATGGAGCTGCACATGAACCCATTCAAAGGCCGGCATTTTCAGCGTGACATCATTCTGTGGGCCGTACGCTGGTACTGCAAATACGGCATCAGTTACCGTGAGCTGCAGGAGATGCTGGCTGAACGCGGAGTGAATGTCGATCACTCCACGATTTACCGCTGGGTTCAGCGTTATGCGCCTGAAATGGAAAAACGGCTGCGCTGGTACTGGCGTAACCCTTCCGATCTTTGCCCGTGGCACATGGATGAAACCTACGTGAAGGTCAATGGCCGCTGGGCGTATCTGTACCGGGCCGTCGACAGCCGGGGCCGCACTGTCGATTTTTATCTCTCCTCCCGTCGTAACAGCAAAGCTGCATACCGGTTTCTGGGTAAAATCCTCAACAACGTGAAGAAGTGGCAGATCCCACGATTCATCAACACGGATAAAGCGCCCGCCTATGGTCGCGCGCTTGCTCTGCTCAAACGCGAAGGCCGGTGCCCGTCTGACGTTGAACACCGACAGATTAAGTACCGGAACAACGTGATTGAATGCGATCATGGCAAACTGAAACGGATAATCAACGCCACGCTGGGATTTAAATCCATGAAGACGGCTTACGCCACCATCAAAGGTATTGAGGTGATGCGTGCACTACGCAAAGGCCAGGCCTCAGCATTTTATTATGGTGATCCCCTGGGCGAAATGCGCCTGGTAAGCAGAGTTTTTGAAATGTAAGGCCTTTGAATAAGACAAAAGGCTGCCTCATCGCTAACTTTGCAACAGTGCC
>NZ_MDGW01000410.1:0-24492 GCF_001712525.1 Shigella sp. FC1661 | reverse complement strand
CGCAAAATGAGTCAGGGAAAACGACACAATCAGGCGCTTATCGCCCTGGCGAGACGACGCTGCGACGTTCTGTTCGCCATGATGCGCGACGGGACTTTTATACCCCGCAGGGTCATAACATGCTTGACAACTTAATAGGGGCCCCCCCCAGCATCTATACTTATCTTTTTGCTCTGTTTTCTCACTGGAGGAGTCATGCGGTGGATCCTGTTCATCCTCTTCTGCCTGCTGGGCGCACCTGCCCACGCGGTATCCATACCCGGCGTTACAACCACAACGACAACGGACTCAACGACTGAACCGGCCCCGGAACCGGATATCGAACAAAAAAAAGCGGCCTATGGCGCACTGGCGGATGTGCTGGATAACGACACCTCGCGTAAAGAATTGATCGACCAGTTGCGTACTGTCGCCGCGACGCCCCCTGCGGAACCGGTCCCGAAGATCGTGCCGCCGACGCTGGTTGAAGAGCAAACCGTGCTGCAAAAGGTCACCGAAGTCAGCCGCCATTATGGTGAAGCCCTTTCCGCCCGCTTCGGGCAACTTTATCGCAATATTACCGGCTCCCCGCATAAGCCGTTTAATCCACAAACATTCAGCAATGCGCTGACCCATTTTTCAATGTTAGCGGTATTAGTGTTTGGTTTTTACTGGCTGATTCGCCTGTGCGCACTGCCGCTGTATCGCAAAATGGGCCTGTGGGCGCGGCAAAAAAATCGTGAGCGCAGTAACTGGTTGCAGCTTCCGGCGATGATTATCGGGGCGTTTATTATCGACCTACTGTTACTGGCACTGACATTATTTGTCGGCCAGGTATTAAGCGACAACCTGAATGCAGGCAGTCGCACCATCGCTTTCCAACAAAGTTTGTTTCTCAACGCCTTTGCCCTGATTGAATTTTTCAAAGCTGTACTACGCCTGATTTTTTGCCCAAACGTGGCTGAACTGCGCCCGTTCACGATTCATGACGAGACCGCCCGTTACTGGAGTCGTCGCCTGAGCTGGTTAAGCAGTTTGATAGGTTATGGCCTGATTGTGGCCGTGCCGATTATCTCTAATCAGGTGAATGTACAGATAGGTGCGCTGGCGAACGTCATCATTATGCTGTGCATGACCGTCTGGGCGTTGTACCTGATCTTTCGCAATAAAAAAGAGATTACCCAACATTTGCTCAACTTTGCGGAGCATTCGCTGGCCTTTTTCAGCCTGTTTATCCGCGCCTTTGCGCTGGTGTGGCGCTGGCTGGCAAGCGCCTATTTTATCGTGCTGTTTTTCTTTTCGTTGTTCGATCCGGGCAACAGCCTGAAATTTATGATGGGTGCAACGGTGCGCAGCCTGGCGATTATTGGTATCGCAGCGTTTGTTTCCGGTATGTTTTCCCGCTGGCTGGCGAAAACCATCACCCTCTCGCCACATACTCAGCGTAACTATCCGGAGTTGCAAAAACGGCTGAATGGCTGGCTTTCGGCGGCGCTGAAAACGGCGCGTATTCTGACCGTCTGCGTGGCGGTAATGTTGCTGTTGAGCGCATGGGGATTGTTCGATTTCTGGAACTGGCTGCAAAACGGTGCGGGGCAGAAAACCGTAGATATCCTGATCCGTATCGCACTTATTCTTTTTTTCTCGGCGGTTGGCTGGACGGTGCTCGCCAGTTTGATCGAAAACCGGCTGGCTTCGGATATTCATGGCCGCCCGCTACCCAGCGCCCGTACGCGTACCCTGCTGACGCTGTTTCGTAACGCGCTGGCGGTGATTATCAGTACCATCACCATCATGATTGTGTTGTCGGAAATCGGCGTCAATATCGCGCCATTGCTGGCAGGTGCCGGGGCATTAGGTCTGGCTATCTCGTTTGGTTCGCAAACGCTGGTGAAAGATATCATTACCGGGGTGTTTATTCAGTTTGAAAACGGCATGAACACTGGAGATTTGGTGACTATCGGGCCGTTGACCGGCACAGTGGAACGGATGTCGATTCGCTCCGTGGGCGTGCGCCAGGATACCGGGGCGTATCACATCATTCCGTGGTCTTCGATAACCACCTTTGCTAACTTCGTCCGCGGTATTGGTTCGGTAGTGGCAAACTACGATGTTGATCGCCATGAAGATGCTGATAAAGCCAATCAGGCACTGAAAGATGCGGTAGCGGAATTGATGGAAAACGAAGAAATTCGCGGGCTGATTATTGGTGAACCGAATTTTGCCGGGATTGTCGGCTTAAGCAATACCGCGTTTACACTGCGTGTTTCGTTCACCACGCTGCCACTCAAACAGTGGACGGTACGCTTTGCCCTCGACAGCCAGGTGAAAAAACATTTCGACCTGGTGGGCGTTCGCGCGCCAGTGCAGACTTATTAGGTGCTGCCTACTCCGGGCGCGACCCCGGCTGAACCGTTACCGCCGGGGGAGCCAACGCTTTAACGCTGGCAATTGACAAAACGGCGGCGCTGCTCGTCGTTCATAAAGGTCCAGGCAATAAAGCGACTCTGCTTTTGCCCCTGGGCCATCTCTTTTTTTACCACCTTCACCGCGCCCACGTCGGTCAGAGCACGATACAACGGCGGTAAGTTTTCACCACGAGATACCAGCGAGGTAAACCACATCACCTGCTTCGCGAAGCCTTTGCTCTCTTCAATCATCTTTTTGATAAAGGCGACTTCACCACCTTCACACCACAACTCCTGTTGCTGACCACCAAAGTTCAGTGCATCGTCTTTGTTCAGCCCCAGGTTACGGCGTTTACGCTCACTACCTGCCCGCGCTGCAGCGGCGGAATCGTGGAATGGCGGGTTACACAAGGTCGCGTCGTATTGCTCGTTTTTATGGATGATGCCGTTAAAAATTGCCCCACTTTCTTTTTGCCGACGCAGACGAATGGCGCGGTTAAGCCCCGGATTAGCACTGATAATCGCCTGCGCACTGCTTAACGCCTGGCTGCTGGTTTCACTACCGGTAAAACGCCAGCCATATTCATGTACGCCAATCAGCGGATAAATACAGTTCGCACCAACGCCGATATCCAGAATGCTGGCATTCGCTGGAATTGTTCCGCTTGCTTCAGCCAGTAAATCGGCAAGGTGATGAATATAATCCGCCCGGCCCGGTACTGGTGGGCAGAGAAAACCGTCGGGGATATCCCAGTTCGCTACGGCGTAAAAATGGGCCAGCAACGCCTTATTGAGCGCCTTCACCGCCAGCGGATTGGCAAAGTCTACGCTTTGCTCCCCGGCGGGTGTAAGCGTGAGGAATTGCCTGAGTTCAGGATTGACCTGACAAAGCGTGGCGAGATCGTAGCGGCTGTGATGACGGTTGCGCGGATGCAACCCCGGTTTCTGGGCGGACATAGCATTCTCCTTTAAGCAGCGGCGTAAGATACCCGCATAACGCGACAGGGTAAATATCTGGCTGCGTTTATCATTCCCCAAAACCTTAACATGGCTATGGTTTATGGCAATTCATCATAAAAATCAGCATTATGCATGTCATTGATTTGTCTTATTTTGTAAAAATATATCGTTCAAAAAATAAGCACACCTCTGTCAATTTTTTGCGTCATTTGCATCGCGCAGGCGACCTACACTTATCAGGCACTACCCGTTGTATTTATGAGGATGTCATTATGAAAAAGTGCCTCACACTACTGATTGCCACCGTCCTGAGCGGAATCTCTCTCACGGCTTATGCCGCGCAACCGATGAGTAACCTGGACAGCGGTCAGCTACGGCCCGCCGGTACCGTTTCGGCAACTGGCGCATCAAACCTAAGCGATCTGGAGGATAAACTGGCAGAAAAAGCGCGCGAACAAGGCGCGAAAGGTTATGTCATTAATTCCGCAGGCGGAAATGACCAGATGTTCGGTACTGCAACCATCTACAAATAACCCCACCAACGTAACTGCATTCGCCTCTGGATGCAGTTTTCGCCTGTTTTGTAATCAAAAAACATCAAATATGAACTCAATGTAAATAAATGTATTTCTTTTTCGCGCAATGGGTGATAGAAAATCGCGCCAAGTGATAATGCTTATCAAAATTATTATCACTTGCACGAACACTATCACGGGATTAACAGTGGCATCGCATCCGCAGAGATGCTTTCTCGTGGCAGTGAAAATTTCAACATATAAGAAAAAGTCACCTGCAAAATGGAAAACAATCGCAATTTCCCTGCCAGACAATTTCATTCGCTCACGTTCTTTGCCGGTCTTTGTATTGGCATCACGCCTGTGGCTCAGGCACTCGCCGCCGAAGGGCAAACTAACGCGGATGACACGCTGGTTGTCGAAGCATCAACGCCTTCGCTTTATGCGCCACAACAATCTGCCGATCCGAAATTCTCGCGTCCGGTAGCGGATACTACCCGCACGATGACGGTGATTTCTGAACAAGTGATTAAAGATCAGGGCGCAACCAACCTTACCGACGCGCTCAAAAACGTCCCCGGCGTGGGTGCGTTTTTTGCGGGTGAGAACGGTAACTCCACCACTGGCGACGCCATTTATATGCGTGGTGCCGATACCTCTAACAGTATTTATATTGATGGCATTCGCGATATCGGCAGCGTCTCGCGCGACACCTTCAATACCGAGCAGGTCGAAGTGATTAAAGGGCCGTCCGGCACCGACTACGGGCACAGCGCACCGACGGGCTCAATCAATATGATCAGCAAACAGCCGCGCAATGATTCCGGCATTGACGCCTCCGCCAGTATTGGCAGCGCCTGGTTCCGCCGCGGCACGCTGGACGTCAATCAGGTCATTGGTGATACCACCGCGGTGCGCCTGAATGTAATGGGCGAAAAAACGCACGATGCCGGACGCGACAAAGTCAAAAATGAGCGTTACGGCGTCGCCCCTTCTGTCGCTTTTGGCCTTGGTACAGCGAATCGTTTGTATCTTAATTATCTGCATGTCACCCAGCACAACACGCCAGACGGCGGCATTCCGACCATCGGTTTGCCGGGCTATTCTGCCCCATCTGCGGGAACGGCGGCCCTGAATCATTCCGGAAAAGTTGATACTCATAACTTTTACGGCACGGATTCCGATTACGACGATTCGACCACCGACACCGCCACCATGCGTTTTGAGCACGACATCAACGATAACACCACCATTCGCAATACTACCCGTTGGTCGCGCGTAAAGCAGGATTACCTGATGACGGCGATTATGGGCGGGGCGTCGAATATTACTCAGCCCACCAGCGATGTGAATAGCTGGACCTGGTCACGCACGGCGAATACCAAAGATGTGAGTAATAAAATTCTCACCAACCAGACCAACCTGACCTCGACGTTCTATACCGGTTCTATCGGTCATGATGTCAGTACCGGCGTGGAATTTACCCGTGAAACGCAGACTAACTACGGCGTTAATCCGGTGACGTTACCCGCGGTAAATATTTATCATCCTGACAGCAGCATTCATCCCGGCGGCCTGACGCGCAACGGCGCAAACGCCAATGGTCAGACGGATACCTTCGCAATTTACGCCTTTGATACGCTGCAAATCACCCGTGATTTTGAGCTGAACGGCGGGATCCGTCTGGATAATTATCATACTGAATATGACAGTGCCACCGCCTGCGGCGGCAGCGGACGCGGTGCCATCACCTGCCCAGCTGGTGTGGCAAAAGGTTCTCCGGTCACCACCGTCGACACCGCCAAGTCGGGCAATCTGGTGAACTGGAAAGCCGGGGCGCTGTATCACCTGACGGAAAACGGTAATGTCTATATTAACTATGCCGTTTCCCAGCAGCCTCCGGGCGGCAACAACTTCGCCCTTGCGCAGTCTGGCAGCGGTAACAGTGCCAACCGCACCGATTTTAAACCGCAAAAAGCCAACACCAGCGAGATTGGCACCAAATGGCAGGTTCTGGATAAACGCCTGTTGCTCACCGCCGCACTGTTCCGTACTGATATCGAAAATGAAGTTGAGCAAAATGATGACGGAACTTACTCGCAATACGGTAAGAAACGTGTCGAAGGCTATGAGATATCCGTGGCCGGGAATATCACTCCCGCGTGGCAGGTGATTGGCGGCTATACCCAGCAAAAAGCAACCATCAAAAACGGCAAAGATGTTGCCCAGGATGGTTCCTCATCGCTGCCGTATACCCCGGAGCACGCCTTCACCTTATGGAGCCAGTATCAGGCAACCGATGATATCTCTGTTGGCGCGGGCGCACGCTATATCGGCAGTATGCATAAAGGTTCAGACGGCGCGGTGGGAACGCCAGCGTTTACCGAAGGTTACTGGGTCGCCGATGCCAAACTGGGGTATCGGGTTAATCGCAATCTCGACTTCCAGCTAAACGTTTACAGCCTGTTTGATACCGATTACGTCGCCTCAATCAACAAGAGCGGCTACCGTTATCACCCGGGCGAGCCAAGAACCTTCTTGCTCACAGCCAATATGCATTTCTGATTCAGATGTGGGGCGCAGGCCCCACTTTTTGGAGAAATTGTATGATGTACCACATTCCCGGCGTGTTATCGCCACAGGACGTCGCTCGTTTTCGCGAACAACTGGAACAAGCCGAATGGGTGGATGGACGCGTCACCACCGGCGCACAAGGTGCGCAAGTTAAGAACAATCAACAGGTAGACACCCGCAGCACGTTATACGCCGCCCTGCAAAATGAGGTGCTGAACGCGGTTAACCAACATGCTTTATTCTTTGCCGCGGCCTTGCCGCGTACCCTTTCCACGCCGCTGTTTAATCGCTATCAGAACAATGAAACCTATGGTTTTCATGTGGATGGCGCAGTACGCAGCCATCCACAAAGCGGCTGGATGCGCACTGACCTTTCTGCCACGCTGTTTTTAAGCGATCCACAAAGCTACGACGGCGGCGAACTGGACGTTAATGACACCTTCGGACAACATCGGGTAAAACTCCCGGCAGGTGATCTCGTGTTGTATCCCTCCAGCAGCCTGCATTGCGTGACACCCGTAACCCGCGGCGTACGAGTGGCATCATTTATGTGGATCCAGTCGATGATCCGCGATGATAAAAAGCGCGCCATGCTGTTTGAACTAGACAAAAATATTCAGTCGCTGAAAAGCCGCTATGGTGAAAATGAAGAGATCCTGTCGCTGCTCAATCTTTATCATAATCTGCTGCGGGAATGGTCGGAGATCTGACGCTTGAACTGCCCAGGTTCGTCCCTATATTAGCTACACTTAACTGTACAAGCATTGATATGGGGAGGACGATATGGCATCCGGTTGGGCTAACGATGACGCCGTCAACGAACAGATCAACAGTACAATTGAAGATGCGATTGCCCGCGCTCGGGGTGAAATTCCGCGTGGCGAAAGCCTGTATGAATGTGAAGAGTGCGGTGCCCCCATCCCGCAAGCCCGTCGGGAAGCCATTCCTGGCGTGCGCTTATGTATTCATTGTCAGCAGGAGAAAGATTTACAAAAACCAGCGTATACAGGATATAATCGCAGAGGTTCGAAAGACAGCCAGTTACGTTAACTACAACTGGCGAGATGCATAGCGAGTATAATTTGTATTTTGCGTGGCATTCCGTGCCTTTAACGCTGCTGTGACTGCCACGCGGCATAAAACAAGTCCATAAGTACAACAAATAAATGGTTTATCAGTATGTTAGATATCAATCAATTTATTTGAACAAGGCGGTCAATTCTCTTCGATTTTATCTCTCGAAAAAAAACGTGATACTCATCACATCGACGAAACAACGTCACTTATACAAAAATCACCTGCGAGAGATTAATTATATACTGTTGTTGCTGCTATGGCTCTTTCAACTCTATCATTTGGCGTGTTCGCGGCGGAACCGGTAACGGCATCCCAGGCACAGAACATGAATAAAATCGGCGTGGTTTCTGCCGATGGCGCATCCCCCCTCGATGCCCTGGAAGCGAAACTGGCTGAGAAAGCCGCGGCAGCCGGTGCCAGTGGATACAGCATCACTTCTGCCACCAACAACAATAAATTAAGCGGTACTGCGGTAATTTATAAGTAATTCGTAGGACAGATAAGGCGTTTACGCCGCATCCGGCAACAGATGCCTGATGCGACGCTACCGCGTCTTATCAGGCCTACAAAATCCGAACCGTTGGACGGATCAGGCGGTTACGCTACGTCCAGCACAAGTATTTCCCTGTCTGTTTGCCGACAGACGCATATGCTCTAACCCTCATTGATCCTATATTACCCTTGTTTGCCCGTCCGTTACTGGACGGGCTTTTTTTAGCTGGCTAACTGCTGACAGAAAGCCTGTAACGTCTCTTCCGACATACCAATCTGCCGCGCCGCATCACAAATGGCCTGCCAGCTTCCCGCATCCAATGGAATCCCCTGCTCCTGCCGTTCGCGACGCGTGTTCACTTCCCACTCGCCCGGTAGCAAAATCGGCTTATCGTCATCATGCGGCGAGGCTTTCACCCACTCGGCAAAGGCTTCAGTCTGCGCGCTACAATCCGGCGCGCCGAACAGTTCCGGGTTGATGATGATAGTGGTCATGCAGTTAAGAATGGCATCGGGACTGGTTTGTAACGTTTCCTGATGCGTCGTTTTACCGCCAGAAAGCGCCCCGCCAAGAATTTCACACATCGCTGCAAGGGCGTAGCCTTTATGTTCGGCAAAGGTCAACAGCGACCCCAACGGCGACTCCTGCATTACCGCCGGATTGGTCGTCGGCACGCCGTTAACGTCAATCAGGCAACCTGGCGGCACGGGGACGCCTTTATGCTAGGCGACGCGAGTTTTACCAAATGCGATGGCGCTGGTGGCGTAATCAAGCAACAGCGGGAAATTATCTTTACGAGGGAAAACCACACAGAACGGATTGGTGCCAAAGCGGCTGTCGCGACCGTGGAACGGTGCGACCATTGGAATACCGACCACGCTAACAAAGTGGATAGAGACAAACCCCGCCGCTGCACACTGCTCCGCCCAGTAACCGATACGGCCGATATGATGCGAGTTATGTAGCGCCACGGCAGCAATACCGTGCTGATGCGCTTTCTCAATCCCCAGCGCCATCGCTTCGTGTGCCGCGACCTGACCGAATGCGCGATCGCCATCGAGCGTGACTGCCGCCCCCGCCTCTTTAACGATTTTGGCATGATGGTTAATTTGCAGATGCCCCTGACTCCAGGAACGCACATAGCTTGGGATCATGCCAATACCATGAGAATCATGCCCTGCTAGGTTTGCCGCGATTAAATGATCGGCCACTAATTTCGCTTCTTGTTCCTCGCTACCCATCTGACGAAATACAGCCTGAATAAAACTGTGCAGCGTCTGAGCATCAAAGCGATGACCACTTTCCATGGTTAACTCCTGTTTATGTTATGTGTTTGTTGTTTTTTTATGCTGCACGCCGGGCGCGGGAAGGTCAATAAAGATGCAGGAATTTCATATTGCGGTGGGGTAAAAGCCGGATGACATGGCTCATCCGGCTGAGAAAAGAATTAAAATGCCTGATTAACGCGCGCCAGGCCGTCGCTGATAGTTGCCGCTTCACCCGTAGCCTCCAGGCAGCAAGCCATCTGGATTTTCAGCGATTCGGGAATCGGTTCGCTGCCAGCAAGGCAACGCTCAATCCACTGCGCCGTGGTTTCTGGGTCTTTTGCTTGTGGCAGTAACTCGCTACCAGCAGTGTCCTGTTTTTCATACAGCACCCGCATCCCTTCACGGTCAATGAGATTGATCTGCGGGCAGCGCTGCGGATTAGCATACACTTCGCCTTCAGTACCATGCATTAGTAGCGCCCGCCCGCCGATATCGCTAAAGAACTTCGCGACTCGCCCGATGTATTCCGGATGCGAAACGCTGGAAAGACGCAGCGCCTCACCTTCGGCAAATGGCGTCGCCAGTTTCGCCAGGGTATGTGCACTGTTACGCACGCCCATCCGCCAGCGCATCGCCAGTTGTTTTTCCAGCGGCGGGCAAAACGCGCCGACAGGCATAAACACCGGTTGATGTTCGTCGAGCTTCGCCTGCGCCTGCCCGCCGTGCAACGTTGGTGTAATACCCATCAGTTCGAAAATGGTTTCTGTCAGCACGCGAGTTGGATCTTCGCTAACCCCTTGAACCACCACAGGAAAACCGAGTTTGTGCAGGAGAATAGCCAACAACGGCGTCAGGTTGGCCTGTTTACGCGCGCCGTTGTAACTGGGGATGACAATCGGCATCGGCTTGCCTGCAGGCGGCGTCAGCTTGATGGTGTGATTTTGCATGGCTTCGTAAAAGCCGAGCATCTCTGCTTCCCCTTCCCCTTTGATACGTAGCGCAATCAATACGCCGCCCAACTCAAGGTCAGGGACTTCACCATTGAGCATATGGGCATACAGACCGCGCGCAGTATCCCGGTCTAAATCGCGCGCGTGGTTTTTCCCGCGCCCGATCTCTTTAATGATTTTGCGATAGTCCATTTACGACTCCTTACCTGACTCACATCATTAACGCCGCCGACGGCGTGGGGATTTCGTTTTTTCTTTCTTTTTAACTATACCTTCAGGGACTTCCGGTTGCTCTATCGGAAATACCGGTAATGCATCCAGTAGTCGCTTGCCATAATTTTTGGTCAGCAAGCGTTTGTCGTAGATAACCACTTCGCCCCAGCAACCGTGGCTTCGAATCAGTCGCCCAACCTGCTGAATCAGGTTAAACGAGGCGCTCGGCAGGCTTTGCACCTCAAACGGATAGCGGTTGAGGCTTTTCAGCCATTCCCCTTCGGTGATCACCACCGGGCTGTCGATGGGCGGAAAAGCGATTTTGTGGATATGCACCTGGCTGAGCAGATCACCTTTCAAATCAAGCCCTTCGGCAAATGACTGTAAGCCCACCAGCACACTACGCTCACCGTTGGCAACGCGTTTGCGGTGCAGTTCAACTAAGCGATAACGCGGCTGATCGCTCTGCACCAGCAGCATCAGGCGTAAATCCGTCACATAGTCGAGAAAGCGCTGCATCGCCCGTCCGCTGGCAAACAGTACCAACATACCGAGATGTTTTTTGCTCTCCACCTGCTCACGGAAAAAGGCCGCCATTTCGGCAATATGCTGCTCTTCGTTGTCGATGGAAGGCTCAAAGCGCATCCGGGGAATAACAATTTTGCCCTGTTCGCAGTGGTTAAAGGGGGAATCCAGCGCCACAAAACGGTCGCCCGCTTTCTCTTTCAGCCCGCTCATCTCCTGCAAACGCGAAAAACTGTTCAGCGAACGCAAGGTTGCGGAGGTGACAATAATGTGCGGAATACTGCGCCACAGCAGCCTTTCCAGCTGATCGCTGACACGTATTCCCACGCAGTGAAACCAGAGATGCAGCTGCCCTTCGCGCTCTTCCCGCGTCGCCCATTTGGTCACCGGCGCACCGGAAGATTGCGCCAGAGACGCCAGCCGCCAGAGTTTGCTTTGCGCCTCGAACATCCCCAACGCGCGGTTCATCTGCAAAATCAACCGATGCAGACGCACAATATCGTGGCTGCCGGTTTTCTCACTTAAATCGTTAAGAAATAACTCCGCCAGACCACGCAGCATCTCGGTGAGTTTTGCCAGCCGCTGGCAGATCTCCAGCACTTCATCAGGCAGTTCGCCCATCGCAAAACGGTGCTCTGCCTCCTGCCCGGCAGGCATGTAGAGATTGAGAATGTTGTTTAACGAGGCGATAAGCTCATACAACTCTTCACAATGCGCATTCAAACGTTCAGGGATCGCCAGCGGTGGGATGGTCTTCGGGCGAAACTGCTCCATGCAGGTAGCGACCAGTTTCGTGAACAAGTCCAGCTGTAGTCGATACCAGGGCGCGGTGATTTCAGCGCTCATCTCCAGCGCATCCCGGGCCACATCTGGCAGGTGATGACCTTCGTCCAGCACCAGCAGCAGATTTTTCGGGTCAGGCAGTACGGCTTCGCTTTCCATCGCCGCCATCACCAGCGCATGGTTTGCCACCACCACTTCCGCTTCCTGAATCTCCCGACGAGCAACAAAAAACGGGCATTCACGATAGTAGTAACAGTTACGGTTGAAGCAGCTGGCTTTGTCGGTACTCAAACGACGCCAGAGATCATCATCTATAGCGATATCCGTATGATCGCGCAGACCATCCCATTTATAAGTGTCGAGATCGCCCTTCAGCTTCGCACAACGTTTTTGCTCTTCCTGATTATTTGGCGTCAGTTCGTCGTCAAGAAACGCCAGCAGATCCTGTTGCGTGGGTTCAGTGCTGGCGAGCGCCGTCAGATTACGCGGACAAACGTAGCGCCCACGCCCGAAAGCGGCAGTGAATTTAAGATCGGGAATGATCTTTTTCAGCAGCGGTAAATCTTTGCTGTAAATCTGATCCTGCAACGCCACGTTGGCGGTACTCACCACCAGCGTTTTTTGCTCTTCGCGGGCAATGGCGATGCCGGGGATCAAATAGGAGAGCGTTTTCCCAACGCCGGTGGGGGCTTCAATCGCCAGATGCCGCCCTTCTTCTCCGGCCAGCGTTTTGGCGACGTCCGCAATCATCTGCCGCTGCGGCGCACGGGGAATAAAGTCGGGGATCTGTTCCTGAAGCGCCTTATACCCGGCGGCAATTTGCGCTTTAAGCGCGGCGGTTAATGCCATGAGAAAACCTGAAATACTGTATAAACAGCCAATATTGTGGCATTTTTCGGTTTTCAGGGGTAATGGTTTTTCTGTTTCTGGAAAGCGGCTCGCAATAACCACCAACATAATGCGGTTTAATGCCCGTTCGAGCACAAAGGATCCAACACGTCATGCAAGACACCATCATAAATTTCTACAGCACCAGCGATGACTACGGTGATTTTTCTAACTTTGCCGCCTGGCCCATCAAGGTTGACGGGAAAACCTGGCCCACCTCCGAACACTATTTTCAGGCACAAAAATTCCTTGATGAAAAATACCGCGAAGAGATCCGTCGGGTTTCTTCCCCCATGGTCGCCGCTCGCATGGGGCGTAATCGTTCCAAGCCACTTCGTAAAAACTGGGAGTCGGTTAAAGAACAGGTGATGCGTAAAGCACTTCGTGCTAAATTCGAACAGCATGCAGAACTGCGTGCGCTCTTGCTGGCAACCGCGCCCGCAAAACTGGTTGAGCATACGGAAAACGATGCTTACTGGGGAGACGGTGGTAATGGTAAGGGCAAGAATCGACTGGGCTACCTTTTAATGGAGTTGCGCGAACAATTGGCTATAGAGAAGTAACGTCTCGGTGGCTTATGGGCGGTAAAACAGATAAATTTTTTCCCGTGTTCTCAAATTGCTGACAAGTGCTTGTTGTGAAATGCCGGATGCGGCGTAAACGCCTTATCCGGCCTACAAAAGCATGCAAATTCAATATATTGCAGAGTTAACGTAGGCCTGATAAGCGTAGCGCATCAGGCAGTTTTGCGTTTGTTCATCAGCCTGATGCCGGGCATAGCCCGGCATAAAAGATTACTGCGCAGCGGCAGGTTTACGCGGACGGCGGCGACGTTGTTGTTCGCCTGCCGGTTTGGCATCGCCGAGGCGGCGAGACGGTTTTTCTGCAGGTTTCGCGCTTGCAGATTTTGCGCCACCTTCCCCACGGCGTGGTTGCTGTTGACCGCGACCACCACCTTGCCCACGACCGCCGCCGCCACGTTGCTGGCGACCGTTCTGGATCGGTTCGGCTTTGATTGACGGGTCCGGCTCATAGCCCGGAATCGCAATGCGCGGGATCTCTTTTTTCAGCAGTTTTTCGATATCACGCAGCAGTTTGTGTTCATCAACACACACCAGCGACAACGCTTCACCGGTAGCAGCCGCACGACCGGTACGCCCGATACGGTGGACATAATCTTCCGGTACGTTTGGCAGTTCATAGTTGACGACGTGCGGCAACTCTTCGATATCCAGACCGCGCGCAGCGATATCGGTCGCCACCAGTACGCGAATGTCACTCGATTTAAAATCAGCCAGCGCACGGGTACGCGCACCTTGCGATTTATTCCCGTGGATCGCCGCACTACGGATGCCATCTTTATTGAGCTGCTCAGCCAGATGGTTAGCGCCGTGTTTGGTACGGGTAAACACCAGCACCTGCTGCCAGTTCCCTTTACCAATCATGTGCGACAGCAATTCGCGTTTGCGTTTCTTATCGACAAAGTGAACGTGCTGGGTCACCTGATCAGACGCGGTATTGCGGCGTGCCACTTCGATTTCCAGCGGGTTGTGCAACAGTTTTTCCGCCAGGGCTTTAATATCGTCAGAGAAGGTCGCAGAGAACAGCAGGTTCTGGCGTTTCGCTGGCAGTTTTGTTAACACGCGACGGATATCGTGGATAAAGCCCATGTCGAGCATGCGGTCAGCTTCATCGAGGACGAGGATTTCAACCTGATCCAGCTTCACTGCATTTTGATGTTCCAGGTCCAGCAAACGTCCCGGTGTTGCCACCAGAACATCAACGCCGCCGCGCAGCTTCATCATTTGCGGGTTAATGCTGACACCGCCAAACACCACCAGCGAACGAATGTTCAAATATTTGCTGTAATCACGGACATTTTCGCCAATCTGCGCAGCCAGTTCACGGGTCGGGGTAAGAATGAGCGCACGTACCGGACGACGCCCTTTGGCGTGCGGCTGGCGAGTGATCAGGTGTTGCAACAGCGGCAGCGTAAAGCCCGCTGTTTTACCGGTACCGGTCTGGGCGCTAGCCATCAGGTCGCGGCCTTCCAGCACCGCAGGGATCGCCTGCTGCTGAATAGGGGTGGGTTCACGGTAACCCTGCTCGGCAACGGCGCGCAGGATATCAGGGCTTAAACCCAAAGAATCGAAAGACATAACTACTCCGAACCGCCCCGACCGTTACCGGTGTAGTTTTCAGGGAGATACTGAAAAGGAAAATGACAAAAACCACAATGTCATGAGGGAGCGGAGTGTAGCAGTTTTTGTGACGCAGCGCATAAATTATCCCTGTGACTGGCGTTGCTAAAATTCTTAGCCATACTGGACAACTCCCCTATGGAGTCATAATCTTAATCAATCATTTGATTAAGAATGGACTGTGCGATGAATAATCCTGCCATGACAATCAAGGGTGAACAGGCGAAAAAACAGCTGATTGCTGCCGCACTGGCGCAGTTTGGTGAATATGGAATGAACACCACCACTCGCGAGATAGCCGCCCAGGCCGGGCAGAATATCGCTGCCATCACCTACTACTTCGGTTCGAAAGAAGATTTGTACCTCGCCTGCGCCCAGTGGATTGCCGATTTTATTGGCGAGCAGTTCCGTCCGCATGCCGAGGAAGCCGAACGCTTGTTCGCGCAACCACAGCCTGATCGGGCTGCCATCCGTGAACTGATCCTTCGCGCCTGCAGGAACATGATTAAGCTGCTCACCCAGGATGACACCGTCAACCTCAGCAAGTTTATCTCCCGTGAGCAGCTCTCTCCCACGGCAGCCTACCACCTGGTGCACGAACAGGTGATTAGTCCGCTACACAGCCACCTGACACGCCTGATTGCCGCCTGGACCGGCTGCGACGCCAATGACACCCGCATGATCCTTCATACCCATGCGTTGATTGGTGAGATTCTGGCGTTCCGTCTTGGCAAAGAAACAATTCTGTTACGTACCGGCTGGACCGCGTTCGATGAAGAAAAGACCGAACTGATCAACCAGACGGTGACCTGTCATATCGACCTGATTTTGCAAGGATTATCGCAAAGGAGTTTGTAGTGATGAAAAAACCTGTCGTGATCGGACTGGCGGTAGTGGTACTTGCCGCCGTGGTTGCCGGAGGCTACTGGTGGTATCAAAGCCGCCAGGATAACGGCCTGAAGCTGTATGGCAACGTGGATATTCGTACGGTGAATCTTAGTTTCCGTGTTGGGGGGCGCGTTGAATCGCTGGCGGTGGACGAAGGTGATGCGATCAAAGCGGGCCAGGTGCTGGGCGAACTGGATCACAAGCCGTATGAGATTGCCCTGATGCAGGTGAAAGCGGGCGTCTCGGTGGCACAGGCGCAGTATGACCTGATGCTTGCCGGGTATCGCGATGAAGAAATCGCTCAGGCCGCCGCAGCGGTGAAACAGGCGCAAGCCGCCTATGACTATGCGCAGAACTTCTATAACCGCCAGCAAGGACTGTGGAAAAGCCGCACCATTTCGGCAAATGACCTGGAAAATGCCCGCTCCTCGCGCGACCAGGCACAGGCAACGCTGAAATCAGCACAGGATAAATTGCGTCAGTACCGTTCCGGTAACCGTGAACAGGACATCGCTCAGGCGAAAGCCAGCCTCGAACAGGCGCAGGCGCAACTGGCGCAGGCGGAGCTGAATTTACAGGACTCAACGTTGATAGCACCGTCTGATGGCACACTGTTAACGCGCGCGGTGGAGCCAGGCACGGTTCTCAATGAAGGTGGCACGGTGTTTACCGTTTCACTAACGCGTCCGGTGTGGGTGCGCGCTTATGTTGATGAACGGAATCTTGACCAGGCCCAGCCGGGGCGCAAAGTGCTGCTTTATACCGATGGTCGCCCGGACAAGCCGTATCACGGGCAGATTGGTTTCGTTTCGCCGACTGCTGAATTTACCCCGAAAACCGTCGAAACACCGGATCTGCGTACCGACCTCGTCTATCGCCTGCGTATTGTGGTGACCGACGCCGATGATGCGTTACGCCAGGGAATGCCGGTGACGGTGCAATTCGGTAACGAGGCAGGACATGAATGATGCCGTTATCACGCTGAACGGCCTGGAAAAACGCTTTCCGGGCATGGACAAGCCCGCCGTCGCGCCGCTCGATTGTACCATTCACGCCGGTTATGTGACGGGGCTGGTGGGGCCGGATGGTGCAGGTAAAACCACGCTAATGCGGATGCTGGCGGGATTACTGAAACCCGACAGCGGCAATGCCACGATGATTGGCTTTGATCCAATCAAAAACGACGCGCGCTGCACGCCGTGCTCGGCTATATGCCGCAGAAATTTGGTCTGTATGAAGATCTCACGGTGATGGAGAACCTCAATCTGTACGCGGATTTGCGCAGCGTCACCGACGAGGCACGTAAGCAAACTTTTGCTCGCCTGCTGGAGTTTACGTCTCTTGGGCCGTTTACCGGACGCCTGGCGGGCAAGCTCTCCGGTGGGATGAAACAAAAACTCGGTCTGGCCTGTACCCTGGTGGGCGAACCGAAAGTGTTGCTGCTCGATGAACCCGGCGTCGGCGTTGACCCTATCTCACGGCGCGAACTGTGGCAGATGGTGCATGAGCTGGCAGGCGAAGGGATGTTAATCCTCTGGAGTACCTCGTATCTCGACGAAGCCGAGCAGTGCCGTGACGTGTTACTGATGAATGAAGGCGAGTTGCTGTATCAGGGGGAACCAAAAGCCCTGACACAAACCATGGCCGGACGCAGCTTTCTGATGACCAGTCCACACGAGGGCAACCGCAAACTGTTGCAACGCGCCTTGAAACTGCCACAGGTCAGCGACGGCATGATTCAGGGGAAATCGGTACGTCTGATCCTCAAAAAAGAGGCCACACCAGACGATATTCGCCATGCCGACGGGATGCCGGAAATCAACATCAACGAAACTACGCCGCGTTTTGAAGATGCATTTATTGATTTGCTGGGTGGTGCCGGAACCTCAGAATCGCCGCTGGGTGCAATATTGCATACGGTAGAAGGCACACCCGGCGAGACGGTGATCGAAGCGAAAGAACTGACCAAGAAATTTGGTGATTTTGCCGCCACCGATCACGTCAACTTTGCCGTTAAACGTGGGGAGATTTTTGGTTTGCTGGGGCCAAACGGCGCGGGTAAATCGACCACCTTTAAGATGATGTGCGGTTTGCTGGTGCCGACTTCCGGCCAGGCGCTGGTGCTGGGGATGGATCTGAAAGAGAGTTCCGGTAAAGCGCGCCAGCATCTCGGCTATATGGCGCAAAAATTTTCGCTCTACGGCAACCTGACGGTCGAACAGAATTTACGCTTTTTCTCTGGTGTGTATGGCTTACGCGGTCGGGCGCAGAACGAAAAAATCTCCCGTATGAGCGAGGCATTTGGCCTGAAAAGTATCGCCTCCCACGCGACCGATGAACTGCCATTAGGTTTTAAACAGCGGCTGGCGCTGGCCTGTTCGCTGATGCATGAACCGGACATTCTGTTTCTCGACGAACCAACGTCCGGCGTTGATCCCCTCACCCGCCGCGAATTTTGGCTGCATATCAACAGCATGGTAGAGAAAGGCGTCACGGTGATGGTCACCACTCACTTTATGGATGAAGCAGAATATTGCGACCGCATCGGCCTGGTGTACCGTGGGAAATTAATTGCCAGCGGCACGCCGGATGATTTGAAAGCGCAGTCGGCCAACGACGAGCAACCCGATCCCACCATGGAGCAAGCCTTTATTCAGTTGATCCACGACTGGGATAAGGAGCATAGCAATGAGTAACCCGATCCTGTCCTGGCGTCGCGTACGGGCGCTGTGCGTTAAAGAGACGCGGCAGATCGTTCGCGATCCGAGTAGCTGGCTGATTGCGGTAGTGATCCCGCTGCTACTGCTGTTTATTTTTGGTTACGGCATTAACCTCGACTCCAGCAAGCTGCGGGTCGGGATTTTACTGGAACAGCGTAGCGAAGCGACGCTGGATTTCACCCACACCATGACCGGTTCGCCCTACATCGACGCCACCATCAGCGATAACCGTCAGGAACTGATCGCCAAAATGCAGGCGGGGAAAATTCGCGGTCTGGTGGTTATTCCGGTGGATTTTGCGGAACAGATGGAGCGCGCCAACGCCACCGCACCGATTCAGGTGATCACCGACGGCAGTGAGCCGAATACCGCTAACTTTGTACAGGGGTATGTCGAAGGGATCTGGCAGATCTGGCAAATGCAGCGAGCGGAGGACAACGGGCAGACTTTTGAACCGCTTATTGATGTACAAACCCGCTACTGGTTTAACCCGGCGGCGATTAGCCAGCACTTCATTATCCCCGGTGCGGTGACCATTATCATGACGGTCATCGGCGCGATTCTCACCTCGCTGGTGGTGGCGCGAGAATGGGAACGCGGCACCATGGAGGCTCTGCTCTCTACGGAGATTACCCGCACGGAACTGCTGCTGTGTAAGCTGATCCCTTATTACTTTCTCGGGATGCTGGCGATGTTGCTGTGTATGCTGGTGTCAGTGTTTATTCTCGGCGTGCCGTATCGCGGGTCGCTGCTGATTCTGTTTTTTATCTCCAGCCTGTTTTTACTCAGTACCCTGGGGATGGGGCTGCTGATTTCCACGATTACCCGCAACCAGTTCAATGCCGCTCAGGTCGCCCTGAACGCCGCTTTTCTGCCGTCGATTATGCTTTCCGGCTTTATTTTTCAGATCGACAGTATGCCCGCGGTGATCCGCGCGGTGACGTACATTATTCCCGCTCGTTATTTCGTCAGCACCCTGCAAAGCCTGTTCCTCGCCGGGAATATTCCAGTGGTGCTGGTGGTAAACGTGCTATTTTTGATCGCTTCGGCGGTGATGTTTATCGGCCTGACGTGGCTGAAAACCAAACGTCGGCTGGATTAGGGAGAAGAGCATGTTTCATCGCTTATGGACGTTAATCCGCAAAGAGTTGCAGTCGCTGCTGCGCGAACCGCAAACCCGCGCGATTCTGATTTTACCTGTGCTTATTCAGGTGATTCTGTTCCCGTTCGCCGCCACGCTGGAAGTGACTAACGCCACCATCGCCATCTACGATGAAGATAACGGCGAGCATTCGGTGGAGCTGACCCAACGTTTTGCCCGCGCCAGCGCCTTTACTCATGTGCTGCTGCTGAAAAGCCCACAGGAGATCCGCCCAACCATCGACACACAAAAGGCGTTACTCCTGGTGCGTTTCCCGGCTGACTTCTCGCGCAAACTGGATACCTTCCAGACCGCGCCGTTGCAGTTGATCCTCGACGGGCGTAACTCCAACAGTGCGCAAATTGCCGCCAACTACCTGCAACAGATCGTCAAAAATTATCAGCAGGAGCTGCTGGAAGGAAAACCGAAACCTAACAACAGCGAGCTGGTGGTACGCAACTGGTATAACCCGAATCTCGACTACAAATGGTTTGTGGTGCCGTCACTGATCGCCATGATCACCACTATCGGCGTAATGATCGTCACTTCACTTTCCGTCGCCCGCGAACGTGAACAAGGTACGCTCGATCAGCTACTGGTTTCGCCGCTCACCACCTGGCAGATCTTCATCGGCAAAGCCGTACCGGCGTTAATTGTCGCCACCTTCCAGGCCACCATTGTGCTGGCGATTGGTATCTGGGCGTATCAAATCCCCTTCGCCGGATCGCTGGCGCTGTTCTACTTTACGATGGTGATTTACGGTTTATCGCTGGTGGGATTCGGTCTGTTGATTTCATCACTCTGCTCGACACAACAGCAGGCGTTTATCGGCGTGTTTGTCTTTATGATGCCCGCCATTCTCCTTTCCGGTTACGTTTCGCCGGTGGAAAACATGCCAGTATGGCTGCAAAACCTGACGTGGATTAACCCTATTCGCCACTTTACGGACATTACCAAGCAGATTTATTTGAAGGATGCGAGTCTGGATATTGTGTGGAATAGTTTGTGGCCGCTACTGGTGATAACGGCCACGACAGGGTCAGCGGCGTACGCGATGTTTAGACGTAAGGTGATGTAACTTCTTATCTTTCGCCAGCAAAGACACTACCGCCGGGCCGGCAAGGATTGCCAGCCCTGCAATTGCCAGCAAAAAGTTGTTTTCCAGTACGCGGGACAACAGCCACAGCACAATCAGCGCTGCGCCAAAATACCAGGTCGTGGTCAGCTCTTCCAGCACGTCTGCCACCTCACGCCAGCGTTGCTCGGGGTGGCGCTGAAACACCAACATCATCACTACCGTGACACAATACAGTGCGCATAATCCCACGCCGACGTGAACCAGAGTCTTACTCATCCAGCCCACCACCAGCAGCGCCACTACCAGTAAATGCAACATAATCTGCCAGCAACTTAGACCCGTTGCGACACGAACACGTTGTTGCCACTTCATGGCTTCTCTCCTGAAGAATTTATCTCTACTTACTCAGAGTACCGAACTTTACGGAAAATTCCGTAAGACCGCACCTTTTTGTGACGCCGACTACACTATTTCAATGAGATAAGAGGCAAAGACAGGAAAATTATGCCCGATCAAACACAACAATTTTCGTTCAAGGTGCTCACCATCAACATTCAAAAAGGTTTTACCGCGTTTAACCGACGCTTCATTTTGCCGGAACTTCGCGACGCGGTGCGTACCGTCAGCGCCGATATTGTTTGCCTGCAGGAAGTGATGGGCGCGCACGAAGTTCATCCGCTGCATGTGGAAAACTGGCCCGATACCTCGCACTACGAGTTTCTCGCCGACACTATGTGCCGCGATTTTGCCTACGGTCGCAATGCCGTATACCCGGAAGGGCATCACGGCAACGCCGTACTGTCGCGTTATCCCATTGAACATTATGAGAATCGCGATGTTTCGGTCGATGGTGCGGAAAAGCGCGGCGTGCTCTACTGCCGCATTGTGCCGCCGATGACCGGAAAAGCGATTCATGTGATGTGCGTACATCTGGGCCTGCGTGAGGCGCACCGTCAGGCGCAGCTTGCGATGCTCGCCGAATGGGTGAATGAGCTACCGGACGGCGAACCGGTATTGGTGGCGGGTGATTTCAATGACTGGCGGCAAAAAGCTAATCATCCGTTAAAAGTGCAGGCCGGACTGGATGAGATTTTTACCCGCGCCCACGGACGCCCAGCGCGCACGTTTCCGGTGCAATTTCCTCTACTACGACTGGACAGGATCTACGTCAAAAATGCCAGCGCCAGCGCGCCAACCGCGTTGCCGCTGCGGACATGGCGACACCTTTCTGATCATGCCCCTTTAAGTGCGGAGATTCATTTATGAAATGTAGCTGGCGCGAAGGCAATAAGATCCAGTTGCTGGAAAACGGCGAGCAATATTATCCCGCGGTGTTTAAGGCGATTGGCGAGGCACAAGAACGCATCATTCTTGAAACGTTTATCTGGTTTGAGGATAACGTCGGCAAACAGCTACATGCGGCACTACTGGCAGCAGCGCAACGCGGGGTTAAAGCGGAAGTCTTGCTGGATGGCTACGGTTCGCCGGATCTCAGCGATGAGTTTGTCAATAAACTGACGGCAGCTGGCGTAGTGTTCCGCTACTACGATCCCCGCCCTCGCCTTTTTGGTATGCGCACCAATGTGTTTCGCCGGATGCATCGCAAAATTGTGGTGATCGACGCGCGTATCGCCTTTATTGGCGGGCTGAATTACTCCGCCGAGCATATGTCCAGCTACGGTCCAGAGGCTAAACAGGATTACGCGGTACGCCTTGAAGGGCCGATTGTCAAAGATATTCTCCAGTTTGAGCTGGAAAACCTGCCTGGACAGAGCGCGGCACGGCGCTGGTGGCGACGTCATCACAAAGCGGAAGAGAACCGCCAGCCGGGAGAAGCGCAGGTATTGCTGGTCTGGCGCGATAACGAAGAACATCGCGATGATATTGAACGCCATTATCTGAAAATGCTCACTCAGGCGCGGCGGGAAGTGATTATCGCCAACGCCTACTTCTTCCCCGGCTATCGATTTTTACACGCCTTGCGTAAAGCGGCACGGCGCGGGGTGCGGATCAAACTGATCATTCAGGGCGAACCGGATATGCCGATTGTCAGAGTCGGTGCGCGCTTGCTGTATAACTATCTGGTTAAAGGCGGCGTTCAGGTTTTTGAGTACCGCCGCGCCCGCTCCACGGCAAAGTGGCATTGATGGACGATCACTGGGCGACAGTAGGGTCCAGTAATCTCGATCCGCTCAGTTTGTCACTGAATCTCGAAGCAAATGTCATCATCCACGATCGTCATTTTAACCAGACGCTGCGCGATAATCTGAACGGCATTATTGCCGCAGATTGTCAGCAGGTGGATGAAACCATGCTGCCCAAACGCACCTGGTGGAACCTGACCAAAAGCGTGCTGGCGTTCCACTTTTTACGCCACTTCCCGGCGCTGGTTGGCTGGCATCCGGCACACACACCACGTCTGACGCAGGTTGATCCCCCCGCACAACCGACAATGGAAACGCAGGATCGGGTAGAAACTGAAAACACGGGGGTAAAACCCTGATGAGTAAATCACACCCGCGCTGGCGCTTAGCAAAGAAGATCCTCACCTGGCTGTTTTTTATCGCGGTGATTGTGTTGCTGGTGGTCTACGCCAAAAAAGTGGACTGGGAAGAGGTCTGGAAGGTCATCCGCGACTACAATCGCGTTGCGCTGCTTAGTGCGGTCGGGCTGGTGGTCGTCAGCTATCTGATTTACGGCTGCTATGACCTGCTCGCCCGCTTTTACTGCGGTCACAAACTGGCGAAGCGCCAGGTGATGCTGGTGTCGTTTATCTGCTACGCCTTCAACCTGACGCTCAGTACCTAGGTCGGCGGCATTGGTATGCGCTATCGTTTGTACTCCCGACTAGGGTTACCGGGCAGCACTATTACGCGGATTTTCTCGCTCAGTATTACCACCAACTGGCTGGGCTATATTTTACTGGCAGGGATTATCTTTACCGCAGGCGTGGTGGAGTTGCCGGATCACTGGTATGTCGCTCAAACTACGCTGCGTATTCTCGGCATTGGCTTACTGATGATTATCGCGGTTTATTTGTGGTTTTGCGCTTTCGCGAAGCACCGCCATATGACCATCAAAGGGCAAAAGCTGGTGCTGCCTTCATGGAAATTCGCCCTCACTCAGATGCTGATTTCCAGCGTTAACTGGATGGTAATGGGGGCGATTATCTGGCTGTTACTTGGTCAAAGCGTGAACTATTTCTTTGTACTGGGCGTGTTACTGGTTAGTAGTATTGCTGGCGTCATCGTGCATATTCCGGCGGGGATCGGTGTGCTGGAAGCGGTGTTTATCGCACTACTGGCTGGGGAGCATACCTCGAAAGGGAGCATTATCGCCGCGCTGCTCGCTTATCGCGTCCTGTATTACTTTATCCCGCTGCTGCTGGCGCTGATCTGTTACCTGCTACTGGAAAGCCAGGCGAAGAAGCTACGGGCGAAAAATGAAGCGGCGATGTGAAGTTTAGTTAAGTTCTTTAGTATCTGCATTCACGACTAATGAAAAAAACGCGTATGCCTTTGCCAGACAAGCGTTATAGCTATCGCGGCAAGTATCCCAAAGAAGCCGATAAAATAGTAATAGAGTGTTAATGCACCTGTAAAAGCGCAACGGGTGATGCTGCCAACTTACTGATTTAGTGTATGATGGTGTTTTTGAGGTGCTCCAGTGGCTTCTGTTTCTATCAGCTGTCCCTCCTGTTCAGCTACTGACGGGGTGGTGCGTAACGGCAAAAGCACTGCCGGACATCAGCGCTATCTCTGCTCTCACTGCCGTAAAACATGGCAACTGCAGTTCACTTACACCGCTTCTCAACCCGGTACGCACCAGAAA
>NZ_MDGW01000398.1:0-823 GCF_001712525.1 Shigella sp. FC1661 | reverse complement strand
TTGCCCCGTCAACGTATTACCACTGTCAGCAACAGCGACATCATCCGGATAAACGCAGTGCCCGTGCGCAGCGCGATGACTGGCTGAAGAAAGAGATACAGCGCGTATACGATGAAAATCACAAGGTATACGGTGTAAAGTCTGGCGTCAGTTGTTACGGGAAGGTATCAGAGTGGCCAGATGCACTGTGGCACGTCTCATGGCGGTTATGGGACTTGCCGGTGTTCTCCGGGGTAAAAAGGTCCGTACGACCATCAGCCGGAAAGCCGTTGCCGCAGGCGACCGCGTAAACCGTCAGTTCGTGGCAGAACGACCTGACCAGCTGTGGGTAGCTGATTTTACTTACGTCAGCACATGGCAGGGCTTCGTCTATGTGGCGTTCATCATTGATGTGTTTGCCGGATACATTGTGGGGTGGCGGGTCTCATCGTCCATGGAGACGACATTCGTGCTGGATGCTCTGGAGCAGGCGTTATGGGCCCGTCGACCGTCCGGCACGGTCCATCACAGTGATAAAGGTTCTCAGTATGTATCGCTGGCCTACACACAGCGGCTTAAGGAAGCCGGATTACTGGCATCAACAGGAAGTACAGGCGACTCGTATGACAACGCGATGGCGGAGAGCATCAATGGTCTTTACAAAGCGGAGGTAATACACCGTAAGAGCTGGAAAAACCGTGCAGAAGTGGAACTGGCCACACTCACGTGGGTGGACTGGTATAATAATCGACGATTGCTGGAAAGGCTGGGCCATACTCCTCCGGCAGAAGCAGAAAAAGCTTATTATGCTTCCATCGGAAACGATGATCTGGCAGCCTGAGTT
>NZ_MDGW01000397.1:0-827 GCF_001712525.1 Shigella sp. FC1661 | reverse complement strand
GTTCAGGGAGTCTGACATCAAGAGCGCGGTAGCCTTTTTTAATATTTCATTCTCCATTTCAATGCGTTGTAGCTTTTTCCTCAGCTTACGTATTTCGATTTGTTCTGGTGTTATCGGAGAGGCTTTTGGTGTTTTGCCCTGACGCTCATCACGCAGTTGTTTGACCCATCTTGTCATTGTGGAAAGGCCAACATCCATAGCTTTGGCGGCATCTGCCACCGTGTATTTCTGGTCAACAACCAGTTGAGCGGATTCGCGTTTAAACTCTGCGCTAAAATTTCTTTTTTTCATTGGAGCACCTGTGTTGTTCTGAGGTGAGCATATTACCTCTGTTCAGGTGGCCAAATTCAGTGTGCCACTTCATAGTGACTTTGGCGTTGGTATTAGCAACGCCATGAATGATAGGCGCAAAACTCGCTAATGTCGGAGGCAACATGCGGCTGTCGCTGTATAAACGAATGCCGCGGATACTGACAGAATCAAAGGTTTCGCCCGTTGTATAAGACTCACCAAGAATGAGGGTAATGACTCCAACTTACTGATAGTGTTTTATGTTCAGATAATGCCCGATGACCTTGTCATGCAGCTCCACCGATTTTGAGAACGACAGTGACTTCCGTCCCAGCCTTGCCAGATGTTGTCTCAGATTCAGATTATGTCGCTCAATGCGCTGAGTGTAACGCTTGCTGATAACGTGCAGCTTTCCCTTCAGGCGTGATTCATACAGCGGCCAGCCATCCGTCATCCATACCACGACCTCAAAGGCCGACAGCAGGCTCAGAAGACGCTCCAGTGTGGCCAGAGTGCGTTCACCGAAGACGTGCGCC
>NZ_MDGW01000396.1:0-827 GCF_001712525.1 Shigella sp. FC1661 | reverse complement strand
AGTTCATTTTCCATCGTTTTCTTGCCGAGCAGGCGCTGGAGTTCTTTAATCTGCTTCATGGCGGCAGCAAGTTCAGAGGCAGGAACAACCTGTTCTCCGGCGGCCACAGCAGTAAGACTTCCTTCCTGGTATTGCTTACGCCAGAGAAATAACTGGCTGGCTGCTACACCATGTTGCCGGGCAACGAGGGAGACCGTCATCCCCGGTTCAAAGCTCTGCTGAACAATTGCGATCTTTTCCTGTGTGGTACGCCGTCTGCGTTTCTCCGGCCCTAAGACATCAATCATCTGTACTCCAATGACTAGTCTAAAAACTAGTATTAAGACTATCACTTATTTAAGTGATACTGGTTGTCTGGAGATTCAGGGGGCCAGTCTACATTAACGCACGTATTGATGATGATATAAAGAACCAAGCAGATGAAGTGCTGAAGCTGATGAATATCAGTCAAACTCAGGCTATTGCAGCTTTTTATCAGTATATTACTGAACAAAAGAAACTGCCATTTGTGATCACCTCAATTGTAAAAACGCCGCATGATTTATTACGTGAAAGTACAGACATGTTAGCTGAAGCTCTTGCAGTGATTTCCAATCTACAGGTGTGGACTGAACAGCAGGATGGGATTGGAAAAGCAAAGCTAATGGAGTATTACCGCCGCCTCGACGCACTGTACTGTTGTGCAAAAGAGAAAATAGGTCTTCTTTCAGATAACCGGGATGCTGAACTAGGCTGTGTCCCTTAATCATCTGAGTTATAGTAACTGTCTGTTTACACAACATATTGAACTATGGCTCGCTACGACCTTCCCGATGAGGCATGGACCA
>NZ_MDGW01000395.1:0-848 GCF_001712525.1 Shigella sp. FC1661 | reverse complement strand
GGTGTAAGTGAACTGTAGTTGCCATGTTTTACGGCAATGAGAGCAGAGATAGCGCTGATGTCCGGCAGTGCTTTTGCCGTTACGCACCACGCCTTCAGTAGCGGAGCAGGAAGGACATCTGATGGAAATGGAAGCCTCGCAAGCACCTTAAAATCACCATCATACACTAAATCAGTAAGTTGGCAGCATTACCTACTCTGACTGGGATAAAGAGCAACTTCAGGACGCAAACTCAAGCTGGATGGTCGAAGACTCTTTCCCGAGAGCATTACGCGAGTACAACGAAATGGTTGATGACTATAATAGCCTGCGTTAAACGTTCTTGATGATAAATGCAGTGTCGGATGCGGCGCATCCGACACAGTTCACCCCTTGTGAAGTAACTCCATAAATGCCTCATATCCTGTTAACCCGGCAATAACCTCTGCCGGATGCTGACACAATATGCTTGCCAGATAGCTAAATATTTTTAGCTCATGACGCGCATCGGCGGCGGCGCAGGCGATCAAGACATGGTTAATGACTTCGTTATTCACCTCAACTGGTTGGGCGAGGGTAATAAAAAATCCACGAAAACGTCGCTCCTGTTCGCTCCAGCAATGTGGGATGGCGAGGCGATTAACAATCAGGTTTTGGTAATGCTGCCAACTTACTGATTTAGTGTATGATGGTGATTTTAAGGTGCTTGCGAGGCTTCCATTTCCATCAGATGTCCTTCCTGCTCCGCTACTGAAGGCGTGGTGCGTAACGGCAAAAGCACTGCCGGACATCAGCGCTATCTCTGCTCTCATTGCCGTAAAACATGGCAACTACAGTTCACTTACACCGCCTCTCAGCCCGGTACGCAC
>NZ_MDGW01000394.1:0-849 GCF_001712525.1 Shigella sp. FC1661 | reverse complement strand
CTAATGGCGGTATGTGATGGTGGCCCTTGCTGGATTTGAACCAGCGACCTGGCGATTATGAGTCGCTCGCTCTCACCACTGAGCTAAAGGGCCGGGAGCCGCATAATAACGACTCGTAATTAATTCTTCAATATCATCCGTTCTGGCTGACTAAATCCTGTACTTCCCGAACCGTCTGCTCAAAACGTTCAGTCTCCAGCTCAACGCCAATTGCACGACGCCCGAGCGCCAGTGCCGCTTTCACTGTCGAACCCGACCCCATGAAAAAATCTGCAATCAGGTCACCCGGACGACTGCTAGCGCTGATTATCTGCTGCAGCATTTCTGCCGGTTTTTCGCACGGATGTTTCCCGGGATAGAACTGCACCGGTTTATGCGTCCACACATCGGTATACGGCACCTGCACCGTCACGCCAAAATACCGCCGCAGATGTTTATATTCACTCAGCAGCTCCGCATACTGCCGGTTCAGTGAGGTATACGTATCCACCAGCTGGTGGTGGAGCTTTTCCAGTTCACCACGCCGATGCTTCTCTTCTGCCACCCGGGCAAACAGCGCCTGTAATTTCAGATAATCGCTTTCATTCGGCAACTGCCACTGACTGGCACTGAACCAGTGCGACACCATGTTTTTCTTTCCTGTGGCATCTGCAATCTGTTTTGCCGTTATCCCCAGGGCAGCTCGCGCATCACGAAAGTAAGAAATCAGCGGGGCCATCACATGCTGTTTCAGTGCACTGCCCTTCGCCGCATACCCGGCATCTTTCGGACGATACGGCCCCTGATAATGTTCCGCGAACAGAATGCGCTCTGTGGCGGGGAAATACGCCCGCAGGCTTTCCTTGTTGC
>NZ_MDGW01000393.1:0-858 GCF_001712525.1 Shigella sp. FC1661 | reverse complement strand
CACTTGGCAGAGTGTGACCACAGGATAATGCGCTCTGAGTTTCCCGATTATCGAGAACTGTTCAGGGAGTCTGACATCAAGAGCGCGGTAGCCTTTTTTAATATTTCATTCTCCATTTCAATGCGTTGTAGCTTTTTCCTCAGCTTACGTATTTCGATTTGTTCTGGTGTTATCGGAGAGGCTTTTGGTGTTTTGCCCTGACGCTCATCACGCAGTTGTTTGACCCATCTTGTCATTGTGGAAAGGCCAACATCCATAGCTTTGGCGGCATCTGCCACCGTGTATTTCTGGTCAACAACCAGTTGAGCGGATTCGCGTTTAAACTCTGCGCTAAAATTTCTTTTTTTCATTGGAGCACCTGTGTTGTTCTGAGGTGAGCATATCACCTCTGTTCAGGTGGCCAAATTCAGTGTGCCACTTCAAACACCGTTTCGTGGAGATTTCGCGCACCTGCCGGACACGGATTGTCAGGGATATCGATATCGGATACCGGCCGTAACTCAGCGGATAACGTCAACGGTGTGTATTACCGACCGCTGCAAAAACTGATTAATGGCACCTGGTATAACGTAGCGAGTATTTAACAATGTTGCTGGATTTGCCCCTATATTTCCAGACATCTGTTATCACTTAACCCATTACAAGCCCGCTGCCGCAGATATTCCCGTGGCGAGCGATAACCCAGCGCACTATGCGGATGCCATTCGTTATAATGCTCGAACGCCTCTGCAAGGTTCTTTGCTGCCGTTAACCCGTCTGGTTTGGGCATGATACTGATGTAGTCACGCTTTATCGTTTTCACGAAGCTCTCTGCTATTCCGTTACTCTCCGGACTCCGCACCGCCGTGTTCTTCGGTT
>NZ_MDGW01000392.1:0-860 GCF_001712525.1 Shigella sp. FC1661 | reverse complement strand
AACACGCCAGTTCGCCCGGATGTTGGGACTTGAACCGAAGAACACGGCGGTGCGGAGTCCGGAGAGTAACGGAATAGCAGAGAGCTTCGTGAAAACGATAAAGCGTGACTACATCAGTATCATGCCCAAACCAGACGGGTTAACGGCAGCAAAGAACCTTGCAGAGGCGTTCGAGCATTATAACGAATGGCATCCGCATAGTGCGCTGGGTTATCGCTCGCCACGGGAATATCTGCGGCAGCGGGCTTGTAATGGGTTAAGTGATAACAGATGTCTGGAAATATAGGGGCAAATCCACTTTGCTTTTTTATCCCTTCTTTTTTGGGTAGTAATAATAAAATATGATGTTTCCTTGCCGACAAAAAAAGTGACAGGAATATTATTGCTGATTGTCATTTCGGGCAGTTTATTTTCCGCTTGTCAATTTGCTTATAAAGATGCAAAAAATAAAAAAACGTTCAGTCCATATATACTAGCGTCGCGATTTGCTACCTATACGCCGTTTTTCAATCTCAACTATTTTGCTTTAGCAGCGAAAAAGCATCAAAGATTAGGTAATGACTCCAACTTACTGATAGTGTTTTATGTTCAGATAATGCCCGATGACCTTGTCATGCAGCTCCACCGATTTTGAGAACGACAGTGACTTCCGTCCCAGCCTTGCCAGATGTTGTCTCAGATTCAGATTATGTCGCTCAATGCGCTGAGTGTAACGCTTGCTGATAACGTGCAGCTTTCCCTTCAGGCGTGATTCATACAGCGGCCAGCCATCCGTCATCCATACCACGACCTCAAAGGCCGACAGCAGGCTCAGAAGACGCTCCAGTGTGGCCAGAGTGCGTTCACCGAAGACGTGCGCC
>NZ_MDGW01000391.1:0-860 GCF_001712525.1 Shigella sp. FC1661 | reverse complement strand
CTGCCGGAATGGCCTTCCAACCGTGTTGACGAACTCCTGCCATGGAACGTAGCACTCACCAATAAATAAGCGTCAATACGGTGCTCCGTTGACGCTTACACGTAACAGTTCAGCGACTGCAACGATAAACGCACTTTTGGTGCGCGTTGCCGAAAACGCTGCAACACCTGCGGCATTCGGTAAGAGAGCAACGTTTCGCCCGAAACAACGCGTAGTTCCCCGTCCGGATCTGACTCCTTTTTGGCAGCCTCACGAAGCGTATCCATCACTCGGGTAAGTTCATAAATGTGCGGCAGCAACTTTTTTCCTTCGCGGGTAAGGCACATCCGTCGGCCAATTTTCTCAAATAACTGGACTGAAAACTCCTGCTCAAGCTGCTGAATATGAAAAGTCACCGTCGATTGTGTACAGCACAATTTTTGCGAAGCTCGCAAAAAGGAACCCTCTTCCACCACGGTTTTAAGCGTAATAAAACGGCGCAGATCCATAACCCCAAACCTATCGAAAATATCGAATCTAGAATATAAAAACATTCATTTTTTTAAATGTTCTGTGTCGGGTACTGGATTTGCCCCTATATTTCCAGACATCTGTTATCACTTAACCCATTACAAGCCCGCTGCCGCAGATATTCCCGTGGCGAGCGATAACCCAGCGCACTATGCGGATGCCATTCGTTATAATGCTCGAACGCCTCTGCAAGGTTCTTTGCTGCCGTTAACCCGTCTGGTTTGGGCATGATACTGATGTAGTCACGCTTTATCGTTTTCACGAAGCTCTCTGCTATTCCGTTACTCTCCGGACTCCGCACCGCCGTGTTCTTCGGTTCAAGTCCCAACATCCGGGCGAACTGGCGTGTT
>NZ_MDGW01000390.1:0-900 GCF_001712525.1 Shigella sp. FC1661 | reverse complement strand
TCCGACGCCATTCATGGCCATATCAATGATTTTCTGGTGCGTACCGGGCTGAGAGGCGGTGTAAGTGAACTGTAGTTGCCATGTTTTACGGCAATGAGAGCAGAGATAGCGCTGATGTCCGGCAGTGCTTTTGCCGTTACGCACCACGCCTTCAGTAGCGGAGCAGGAAGGACATCTGATGGAAATGGAAGCCACGCAAGCACCTTAAAATCACCATCATACACTAAATCAGTAAGTTGGCAGCATTACCAACCATTCTTATGGACTGTGCCAGTTTGGTCGGTGGATTGATCATCTGGGGCCACTCGATAACGATGAATTACCTTACGTTCGGCTAATGGATTCTGCCCATCAACATATGCATAACTGTGGTCGGGAATTAATGCTGGCTATTGTTGAAAATCACTGGCAGGACGCGCATTTCGACGCCTTTCAGGAGGGGTTGCTTTCTTTTACTGCGGCATTAACCGATTACAAAATTTATTTGCTGACGATCCGTAGCAATATGGATGTTTTGACGGGATTGCCGGGGCGTCGGGTTCTTAATGAATCCTTTGATCATCAGTTACGCAACACTGAGCCTCTGAATCTTTATTTAATGTTGTTGGATATTGACCGATTTAAATTGGTTAATGATACCTACGGGCATTTAATCGGCGATGTAGTATTACGCACCCTGGCAACTTACTTAGCCAGTTGGACGCGTGATTACGAAACGGTTTATCGCTACGGGGGCGAAGAATTTATCATTATTGTCAAAGTGAGGTAGCCTGAGTTTAACGGACACTCCTTCCTGAAATAGAATGGCATCAGAAGGAGCTAATAATGAGCAGAAAAAACCAACGTTACTCTAAAGAGTTCAAAGCCGAAGCTGTCAGAACGGTTCCTGAAAATCAACTT
>NZ_MDGW01000389.1:0-912 GCF_001712525.1 Shigella sp. FC1661 | reverse complement strand
CGTCTTCTGAGCCTGCTGTCGGCCTTTGAGGTCGTGGTATGGATGACGGATGGCTGGCCGCTGTATGAATCACGCCTGAAGGGAAAGCTGCACGTTATCAGCAAGCGTTACACTCAGCGCATTGAGCGACATAATCTGAATCTGAGACAACATCTGGCAAGGCTGGGACGGAAGTCACTGTCGTTCTCAAAATCGGTGGAGCTGCATGACAAGGTCATCGGGCATTATCTGAACATAAAACACTATCAGTAAGTTGGAGTCATTACCCCAAACTTAGGATCGTTTCCGTAACGATTGCTGCCAGAATTGCCTTCTAAACAGGCAAATACAAACAGAACTAACCAGCCAATGATCGGTACCAGATAGAGAAGCGCCCACGCACCTGAACGGTCAGTATCGTGCAGACGACGAACACACAGAGCAATGACCGGAATGATTGTTGCTGCCAGGTAAATGAGAGAAAGGAATGGAAACTCTAAACCTAAAATCAATTGAATGACATTGATAATAGCGCCGACGATGGCGTTAATCAGAGTAAACATCCAGTACTCTTTACGACGTGCGCGACCAGAGAAACCAACATAATTTTTTAATACGGCTAAATACCACTGCATAAAAACATCCCTTTAATTAAAAGTGACGAAAGTCTATTCCGGGTATTGTGTAAATGCTATTCGTATCTTTCTTTTTCGGGTGATGCTGCCAACTTACTGATTTAGTGTATGATGGTGTTTTTGAGGTGCTCCAGTGGCTTCTGTTTCTATCAGCTGTCCCTCCTGTTCAGCTACTGACGGGGTGGTGCGTAACGGCAAAAGCACTGCCGGACATCAGCGCTATCTCTGCTCTCACTGCCGTAAAACATGGCAACTGCAGTTCACTTACACCGCTTCTCAACCCGGTACGCACCAGAAA
>NZ_MDGW01000399.1:0-24519 GCF_001712525.1 Shigella sp. FC1661 | reverse complement strand
CACCCCGTCAGTAGCTGAACAGGAGGGACAGCTGATAGAAACAGAAGCCACTGGAGCACCTCAAAAACACCATCATACACTAAATCAGTAAGTTGGCAGCATCACCCATTTTGATGACATGAAACCGGAGCATTTTGCATGGAGTTTTCGTTTTCACCCAAACTTCTTGTTGTTGCTGTCGCCGCCGCTCTTCCTCTCATGGCCAGCGCAGCAGATACCCCGTCAACTGCCACCGCACGCAAAGGCTTTGCCGGATACGATCACCCAAACCAGTATCCACAGAACGCTGCAATTTATTGAATTTGCACGATCATGTAGGCCGGATAAGGCGTTTACGCCGCATCCGGCAATCAACCGCAGGCGGCCACAAAATGGCCGCTATTTTACTTATTCACCACCAGCAAATGTGCCTGCATAATGTCACTGGCCGGGCGACCGTGCGCCAGCAAATCAGCCATTGCTTTAAGATATGGCGGTAGATGGCGGAAATAACGCTGATACCCGGCACACAAATAATTCAGCCCCGGTTTGCCGCTGGCATCGAGCATGAAGCGGTGTTTCGGGCAGCCTCCCCAGCACGCTTTTAACACGTTACAACTGCGACACTGCGCCGGTAATTGCTTAAATTTATCTTCACCAAACACCTGCTGTTGCGGGGAATCGATCATTTCTGCAATTGTTTGCTGATGCATATTCCCCAGCCGATATTGCGGATAAACATAGTGATCGCAGGCGTAAACGTCGCCGTTGTGCTCAACAATCACCGAGCGCCCACAGGTTGGCTGATGATGGCAAACCGCACCCGGCGCACCGACAAAATTGGCAAACGCCCATTCGATATTCATCACGAAAATCTTGCCGACGTCGCGTTTGATCCAGTGGTCAAAAATCGCCACCAGAAATTCACCAAATTCATCGGGGTGCACAGACCATTCCGTCAGTTCCCCCTGAATATCACCAGGCGCATGTAGTTTCAGTCCATCGCTGGCAGCTGTTTCATCAGCCAGGCGCTCGACCACCGGAATAAACTGGATGAATTCGACTCCCGCATCGCACAAAAAATCATAAACCTGCAACGGTTGCTGCGCGCTGGTGCGGTTGACGCAGACCAGCACGTTATAGTCGACATGATGTTTTTGCAGCAGCGTCAGGGCACGCATCACCAGCTTATGCGTTGGTCTGCCACCTTTGGTCACGCGATATTGATTGTGGATCTCAGCCGGACCGTCCAGCGATAACCCAACAAGAAAATGATTTTCTGCCAGAAATGCACACCATTTATCATCGAGCAGCACGCCGTTAGTCTGGAAGCTGTTACTTATCTTCCTGCCAGCACCGTATTTCGCCTGTAACTTTACGGCACAGCGGTAAAAATCCAGCCCGAGTAACGTTGGTTCGCCGCCCTGCCAGGTAAAAGCCACTTCGTTTTGCGGTTCGCTGGCAGCGATATAGTGACGGACATACGCTTCCAGCGTGTCATCGTCCATATGCGTGACTGGCTTTTCGCGGTAAAGGGATTGTTTTTCGAGATAAAAACAGTAGTCACAGTTCAGATTACAATCGGAACCACTCGGTTTCGCCATCACATGAAAAGCACGCGTTGGAACCTGTTGCAGCATGGTCACTCCTTGCCTGAAGTCATCCTTCAATACGTTAAGGGCGAAATCATACCGTGGGGCAATGAGTTATTACGGGCGTTTATTGCGAAGGGAGGGTGACGAAATGCACAGAAAACAAAAAACCCCGCCGAAGCGGGGTTCAAAATTGGTCGGCGAGAGAGGATTCGAACCTCCGACCCACTGGTCCCAAACCAGTTGCGCTACCAAGCTGCGCTACTCGCCGAAATACTGCTTTTTGAATTTTTAGTTCAATTCTTTAAAGTCGTGGTGCGAGGGGGGGGACTTGAACCCCCACGTCCGTAAGGACACTAACACCTGAAGCTAGCGCGTCTACCAATTCCGCCACCTTCGCATTGTCACAACTTCTAATAATGGGGTGGCTAATGGGATTCGAACCCACGACAACTGGAATCACAATCCAGGGCTCTACCAACTGAGCTATAGCCACCACTACAAATCTTGTTACGCGGTATTACTACCACCGCAGCTCAAGCGCCGGGACTAAATGGCGCGCCCGACAGGATTCGAACCTGAGACCTCTGCCTCCGGAGGGCAGCGCTCTATCCAGCTGAGCTACGGGCGCTTAGCGCCGTTGCGGGGGTGGATAATACGGACTTCCCCCCCTCTGTCTAGTCCCTTTTTAAATAAATTGCGCGTTTGGTTACGGTTTGTGCGTTTTGCTGCTTATTCCTCCAGTTTATGCGCTTTCCCGTGGCGATTAAGGCCAAAAACTTTATAAATCGCCGTCACCGCCAGCATAAAGATGATGCCAACAAACAGCGACATACGCGTATCTTCATTAAAGTACATGCCGATCAAAACGCAAATCAGGAATGCCATTGTTACGTAGTTGGCCCACGGGAACAGGATTGAGCGGAACGGATGGCTGGCAATCGCCGCTTTATGTGCACGCCGAAAACGCAGCTGGCTTATCAATATCACAAACCATGGCACCATCCCCGGAAGCACGCTGGCACTGTAGACGTAGACAAACACACGCTGCGGATTGGGAATGATGTAGTTCAGGCATGAGCCAATTAGCAGAATAGCAATAGATACTGCCACACCCGCAACTGGTACGCCGTGACGGGAAACTTTCGCCATCGCCGCCGGTAACTGACGGTTTTTCGCCAGTGCGTAGAGCATACGTCCGCAACTGTACATGCCGCTGTTACAGCCAGAGAGCGCAGCCGTCAGCACCACAAAGTTGATAATGCCCGCCGCTGCGGTAATACCGATTTTGGCAAAAGTCAGTACGAACGGGCTGCCGTTGCTGCCACTTTCATTCCACGGGAAGATGGTGACGATAACGAAAATCGCGCCTACGTAGAAAATCAGGATCCGCCACAGCACTTTGCCTACGGCACTGCGCAACGTCACCTGCGGATTCTTCGCTTCACCGGCAGTAATGCCAATCAGCTCCACGCCCTGGTAGGACGCCACCACAATACACAGCGCGGTCAGGAACCCTTTCCAGCCACCCGCAAAGAAACCGCCATGCTCTGTGAGATTGCTAAAACCAATCGACTGCCCGCCATTGCCAAAGCCAAAGAAAATCACGCCCAGGCCAATGACAATCATCACGATAATCGTGGTGACTTTGATCATCGCGAACCAGAACTCGATTTCGCCGTACAACCGCACCGCCGCCAGATTCGCCAACGCCACCAGCGCCACTGCGATCAATGCGGGTATCCACTGCGCCATCTCCGGGAACCAGAACTGGACATAAACGCCAATGGCGGTGATTTCTGAGATCCCCACCGCCATCCACATAAACCAATAAGACCAGGCGGTGAGATAACCAAAGAACGGGCTCATATAACGATGCGCATAAACGGCGAACGAACCGGTAACCGGTTCGAGGAACAACATTTCGCCCATTGAACGCATGATGAAAAAGACGAATAGCCCGGCGATGATATAGGCCAACAATACGGATGGCCCGGCCCATTTCAAGGTACTGGCGGCCCCCATAAACAGGCCGACGCCAATGGTGCCCCCCAGGGCGATGAGTTCGATATGTCGAGCTTCCAGCCCACGCTGTAGCTCTGGTTTGTTATCTGCCATAAATCCTCGTGTTGTGTTTGCATGCTTTCCGGTGTTACCGGTTATCGTTATGGGTACATCGAGTGTTGCGAATGTTTTCGTAATTCAGGAGAAATGGCAAATAAAGCATTAAAAATTTGAATGCTTTGTGTAATAAAAAAGCAGACAGGCGACGGAGTGACCACTCCGTCGCTTTACAAAGAGAGGAAAATCAGAGGTTGCCGGTGTAGTGCCAGCGTAAATAACGCAGCAAACGAAGCTGACGCTTAATGCGGCTCGGCTGCGAAAGCAGGCGGTAGAGCCACTCCATTCCCAGCGTTTGCCAGATTTTCGGTGCGCGTTTTACGTGACCGGTGAAAACATCGTAAGTCCCGCCAACGCCCATATACAGCGCATCTGGATGCACCAGACGGCAGTCGCGCATGAAGATCTCCTGCTTTGGCGATCCCATCGCAACGGTGACGATTTGCGCTCCGCTGGCATGAATGCGTTCAAACAGCGCCTGACGCTGCTCGGGTTTAAAATAACCATCCTGACTGCCAACGATATTCACATTCCACTGGTTGCGCAGTTTAGCTTCAGTTTGCGCCAGCACTTCAGGTTTACCGCCCACAAGAAATACCGGCGTCCCTTCTTTGCCTGCGCGCGCCATCAGCTCTTCCCAGAGATCGGCACCGGCAACGCGGGAAACCTGCGCCTGCGGGTACTTTTTACGTACTGAACGTACAACGCTGATGCCATCCGCATATTTAAATTCGGCAGCGTTAATTAACTCCCTAACCTCGGCGTTATCTTCAATGGTCAGCATTTTTTCAGCATTAATGGCAACCAGTGTTCCCTGCTTAAGCTGCCCGTCAGCAAACAGATAATCGAGGGCGTGCTGCATATCACGCCAACCAATCAACTGTAAGCCACGCAGCGTATAGGTCGGTGCCGTGGTGTTGTTATTCATTGTTATCCTTCAACCTGCGTCCGGAGCGATGATTTTGTACGTTTATGAATGAGTCCGGCGCTTTCAAAAAGCCAGTACAACAGTTTTGCGATCATCAGACATGCGCCGAAGACCACGATAAAAAAGACTACGCGTGAGACAAACGAATCCAGCCCTTCACGTGCCAGCACGATCATATTGAAGATCGCCCCAAAGCAGAAACTGTGCAATATCGCAGCCTTATAGCGATTAGGCTCGCGGTTGCCCAGCTCATACAGCCAGTCGAACCATTTGATGATCAGACCAACCACGATCGCCCCGAGCGGGATGAACAACGCGCCGCCCATCACCACCAGTGAGCCTATAAGCGTAGGCGAGATCGCCAGTCCGGAGTGGTTATTCAGCACTTCCCTGGTAAAGTAGTTGGCTGAGTTCAGCACCATACTCGGGCGACCCGGCCACAGCCAGGAAGGGATAAAGACATAGAAATCGCGGACAATTGGAGCCAGGCCCTGGAAGTCGATGTTGTCGTAGTTCTGCAACAGCAACGCCAGATTCTCCCACGGCGAGAAGGTGTCGCGAGTGAGATAGAGAAACGTATAGAACGCTTCATCGCCGCTCACATTCATTCCATAGCGTTTTAGCGCCAGCCAGAACATGCCCACAATCCCCAGCACGCCCGCCGCCGCCAGCATCCACAACGAAATCCAGCCGCGAATAATGCCAATAAACAGGAAGATAGCGAATGCGATGATGATATTGGCGCGAGTGCCGCCGACAATCATATAAGTCAGCAAGCCAAAGGCGACCGTGCTGACGAGGAAAAACAGCCACGCTTTGCTATCCTGGCGCAGAAAGTAGACCACCAGCATCGCCGGGATGAAAAAGTAAAAGAAGCGTTTTAACGCCACGCCGGAGACTTCACTGGAGAAGATCTGACTGTAGGAGTTAAGCCGGAACAGCAAAAAGCCGTTGTGCATGAAGAAGATGCCGACGCTTACCAGCGCGATGCCCATCAGGATCACCCACGTAAGATTGGTCTCCACGCGGTTCATGGTAAACAGCGGACGGCGCGGTACATCAGCAACGCGTTTGCGTAGGCGGGTTTTGTAGGTGACATAGTAAACCGCGTAGAAGCAGCCCGCAGAAAGCAACGCCTGCAACAAGATTTCTGGCGGCGCGACACCAACATCAAAGCGAAATACCAGCACGCTGGTCAGCGGGAAGCCGAAGAAAAAGGTGAGCAAAAACAGCAATGAAAAGAAGACATTGAAGTTAAAGCGCACACGGCGAAACTCAAACCAAGTCAGCGTGGCAATAAACAGCGTGCAGAGCAGCCAGACCACAAACAGGCCACTGAATTGCAGCAGACTCATGCGACCTCCCCGGCGGCAATCGCCAACGCCCGCTGCCAGCCTTGTAGATAGTTAGGGCTAAAGAAGGCAATGGTGTTTTTATCCACCGACGCCAACTGGCGCTGCGCTTCACGCACAATATCCTCGTTGAGATCGTCGGTAGTAAACAGCACCGGCAAATGCTGTTCCGTCATATCCTGCCAGAACGGATTTTCCCGGTTAAGCACACAAGGAATGCCCGCCTGAATCAGTAAGCAAAGCGTACCAATGCCCTGCTGGCGGGCAAAAATAAAGTAACCAAGATCGCACTGACGAAGTAGCGCCAGATAGGCGTCAAATTCCAGTTTTTCGCTCAAAATTTGCAGATTTTCTTCGCTGAATAACTCCAGCCCCGCCTGACGAACTTCCTCAATGTACGCTTCGTTATTAGGCGGATATCCCATCGGCACCACCACTTTTACCGTATCGCCAAATTGCTGATGAACGGCGCGCAAGGCAGCAATATGGTCATTGCTGCGGTCACCGGAGTTCCCCACCAGAATGGTCATTTTCCCTTCACGTTGCCGATCGTTCGCCATCGTATTGAGAGAAGGGTCCATCCGCGTCGGGAAGTACAGCAGTTCGCCCCGCACCTTTGGATGCGTTTTGGCAAAAAAGCTCAAATCACCGCGGGTGGCAAATACACAGCCGACTCGCTTTTGCGCCAGGCGACGTAGCGGGTAAAAAAGCTTATATCTCAAGCCACTGGAAAGCTCATACAGGTCTGCCCCCCAGATATGCCAGAAAAACTGGCTGGGCTTAATGCCACCACTCAGCAGAGCCAGCCACAGTGTGGGATTGAACTGACCGTGGAAAAAAAATCGCTGCTGACGGTTAGCTTTTGCTTTCGCGATGACCGCTTCCGCCAGCGATTTTTTCCCAGGGAAAAATTGCACAGAAAGCGCCGGACAGCTATCACTTAAGCCGTCGTCCTTGCCAACAACCATAAACTCGCGCGCGTGCTCGCTCGTCGCGGCCAGCGCGTCATTGAAAAACCGCAAAACGGTTCGGTTATGGTGAGGGATATCCGATCCCAGTACGTGAATCAGTACAGTCATGCCCGCCTACGCCAGAGTAAAAACACGCCACAACAAAGAGAAAAATAGACGATATAAGTTGCCATATATGCCTGCGCCGCGCCCAGTGCACCATGCGCAGGGATTAGCCAGTGGGCAAATACCATCAATAAAGTGAACTGGCTGACTTCCGCCAGAATATAAAACCGCAGTGACGCTTTGGCGATCACCAGATAACCAAAGACATAAGCGCCCACTTTTAACACATCACCCACTAACTGCCAGGCAAAGAGATCGCGCATAGCGGTAAATTTATTCGACAACAGCAACCAGATAGCAAAATCACGCAGCAACCAGACGGTAAAACTCGCCGCCGCCACTGCCGGTAAGACGAATTTTAGCGATTTAACCACTTCCCGGGTGATATCGCGCTTTTCCGTTAGCCGCGACAACGTGGGCAGCAAATATACGCTGAACGATGCCGTAATGAATTGCAGGTAGGCATCGGAAATACTGCTCACCCCTTGCCAGATCCCCACTTCATCCCAGCTATACTGCGCCGCCAGCAGTTTACGCATCATGATGTAAGCAACAGGCAAGGTCACCGACGTAATCAACGCCATGAGCGTAAATTTGCTCAACTGCCCTGCCAGACCGTTATCCCAGCTGGTTTCAGATAGCTTAACGGGATGACACCACGTTTGATCAACATGATGGCGGCAGGAATTACCACCAGCGCGGGAATCAGCGCCAGACCCAGCAACGCCCCTTCATAACCGCCCAAACGGTAACTGACGTAGTACGCGAGAACGCCAATCAAGCTGCCGACAATCAGCGATAACGCATTACCTGCGGCATCGCGAAAGCCTTTCATCAGCGCCAGTAACAGGTTGCCCCAGGCGATCCCCATTTGCACCAGCGCCACTAAACGCACCAGCCCCTGATAGTCGGTATTACCAAACAATCCCTGGCTGATTGGCGCAGCTGCCAGCACAAAAACCAGCGCCATCAGCGTAGAGAAACCAAGTACCATCGCTGATGAAGTGCCGACCACGCGGCGCAGCTGTTGCGGATTATCATGGTACTGGGCAACGTATTTGGTTACACCGTTAAAGATGCCAGCCCCGGCAAGCACGCCGAGCACGGTAATCAACTGGCGGAAATTTGCCGCCAGCCCAAGCCCCGCCGGACCAAATGACACCGCCAGCAACTTACCGACCAGTAACCCGGCACCAATCTTGACCAGTGTACTGGCCGCCGTCCACAAGGACGCTTTTGCCAACGACATATCAGGAGAAGTAGTTCAACAAAGTCGCAATTACCGTACGCTGATTGACGGGCGACAGGTTGTAGAACAGCGGCAGGCGCAGCAGGCGCTCGCTCTCTTTGGTGGTGCAGCGATCTTCACCGTGGAACTCACCAAAGTGTTCCCCCGCAGGGCAACCGTGCAGCGGAATGTAATGAAACACCGCCATGATTTCCGCTTCTTTCAGAAAGTTAATCAACGCGCTCCGGTCATCAATATCCCGCAGTTTAATGTAGAACATATGCGCGTTCTGCACGCAGCCATCGGGAATCGACGGCAGCTCGATACGCCCGGCTTTCGCCAGAGGCGCTAACGCATCGTAGTAGTTTTGCCACAGCGCCAGACGTTGCTGGTTGATACGATCCGCTGCTTCCAGTTGCGCCCACAGGTATGCAGCTTGCAGATCGGACATCAAATAGCTGGAGCCAATATCGCGCCAGGTATATTTATCGACCTGACCACGGAAGAACTGGCTGCGGTTAGTGCCCTTTTCACGGATGATCTCGGCTCGTTCGATTAACGCTTTATCGTTAATCAGCGTCGCGCCGCCTTCACCACCCGCCGTGTAGTTTTTGGTTTCATGGAAGCTAAAGCAGCCAATATGACCAATGGTTCCCAGTGCACGCCCTTTGTAAGTGGACATCACGCCCTGAGCGGCATCTTCCACCACAAACAAATTATGCTTTTTCGCCAACGCCATAATGGTGTCCATTTCGCAGGCCACACCCGCGTAATGGACCGGCACGATAACGCGCGTTTTGTCGGTGATCGCTGCTTCAATCAACGTTTCGTCGATGTTCATGGTGTCCGGGCGAACATCCACAAAGACGATTTTCGCGCCACGCAGCACAAAGGCATTGGCGGTGGAGACAAAGGTGTAGCTCGGCATGATCACTTCATCGCCAGGCTGGATATCGAGCAGCAGCGCCGCCATCTCCAGCGAAGCGGTGCAGGACGGCGTCAGTAACACTTTGGCGCTGCCAAAACGTTGCTCCAGCCACTGCTGGCAGCGACGGGTAAAACCGCCATCGCCACACAGTTTGCCGCTACCCATTGCCGACTGCATATAGTCGAGTTCGGTTCCCACCACCGGCGGTGCGTTAAATGGAATCATGTGATCACCTGTATAACCAGTACGCGGTGCTTTCTACATTCGCACCACTTTGTATGTATCGTTTAAGCGCGGCGGTGTTGCCCATTTGGGTCGCCACCCGCAAAGTTGTTTTACCGCGAGCATACGCCCAGTTTAGCGCCGTTTGCATCAGCTCAGCACCTGCACCGCGTCCAGCCAGCAGGCCAATTCGCGCATCTGTCGCATTGAGTTCCCGTAAAGAGACATAGCCGCGAATATCGCCGGACGCCGCACGTAGAATCAGACATTGATGATCAAAGGTGCCGCGCACGGCATTTTCAATCCACTGTGCATAAAAGCGACCGCTGGCGTCAGGCGCATACCACGGCGCACGAAAACGGCTTTGCGCAAATGCGGCGCTAGCTAACTGACGTAATGCGGGAATATCGGTCTCTTGTGCCACGACAGCACCGCTATCACTGACATTGTTCACGGGTAGCGCCAAATCAACTTCACCTTCTACCAGGGAGAATCCCAGCTGTTGCAGGGCATCCAGTTCACCCGTATTTGATGCCACAATTTTGGCCTGCACCCGTGACCACGGCGCTAACGCGTCTGGCGTCAGGAGCGGTGCTTCAGACTTAATGCGCACGATGGCGCTGTTAACACCAAAGAAGGCGTTTTCCCAGGTTAGTGGCTCAATACTGGCGCGGACGGGCACGAAGTAACTCCAGCAGATATTGGCCATAGCCAGTTTTCGCTAATGAACTGGCAGCACGCTTCACACCCTCGTCATCGAGCCAGCCGTTACGCCAGGCGATCTCTTCCAGGCAGGCAATCTTAAAGCCCTGGCGTTTTTCTACTGTCTGCACAAAGGTACTGGCTTCAATCAGGCTGTCGTGAGTGCCAGTGTCCAGCCAGGCAAATCCGCGCCCGAGCAGTTCAACGGTCAGGTTGCCCGCCTCGAGGTACATCTGGTTGATGGAGGTAATCTCCAGTTCACCACGCTCCGACGGCTTCACCTGCTTTGCGTACTCCACGACTTTACTGTCGTAGAAATAAAGCCCGGTCACCGCCCAGTTTGACTTCGGCTGTTTTGGCTTTTCTTCCAGCGAGATAGCGCGGAAATTGTCGTCAAACTCCACCACGCCAAAGCGTTCCGGGTCCATCACCTGATAGCCAAATACCGTCGCCCCTTCCGTGCGCGCCGCAACATGACGCAGCTTCGGACTGAAGCCCTGACCGAAGAAGATGTTATCGCCCAGCACCAGACAAGAAGGTTCACCGTTGAGGAAGGTTTCACCGATGATAAAGGCCTGCGCCAGACCGTCCGGGCTGGGCTGTTCGGCGTATTCCAGCTGGATACCGAACTCACTACCATCGCCCAGCAGGCGCTGGAAATAACCTTTATCTTCCGGCGTAGTGATGATGAGAATTTCGCGGATACCGGCCAACATCAGCACCGACAGCGGATAGTAAATCATTGGCTTATCGTAAATCGGCAACAGTTGCTTCGATACGCCGCGCGTAATCGGATGCAATCGGGTGCCGGAACCGCCCGCCAGGATAATACCTTTCATGTTTGCCTCCGCTGAAAATTAGCCTTTCAGACCTAAACGCTCGCCCTGATAGCTGCCGTCCTGCACCTACTTCCACCAGCTTTCATTAGCCAGATACCACTGCACCGTTTTACGCATTCCACTTTCAAAGGTTTCCTGTGGCAGCCAGCCAAGTTCACGGGCAATTTTCGAAGCATCAATGGCATAACGCAGATCATGCCCCGGACGGTCAGCGACAAAGGTGATCAAGTCACGATAGTGCACCACGCCGTGCGGCTTGTTCGGAGCCAGTTCTTCCAGCAGCTCGCAAATGGTTTCCACAACATCGAGATTCTTACGCTCGTTGTGACCACCAATATTATAGGTTTCACCGACTTTCCCGGTGGTCGCCACGCAATACAGCGCGCGGGCGTGATCTTCCACATACAGCCAGTCACGGATTTGCTGCCCGTTGCCATATACCGGCAGCGGTTTACCCGCCAGCGCGTTGAGGATCATCAGCGGGATCAGTTTTTCCGGAAAGTGGTAAGGACCGTAGTTATTCGAGCAGTTGGTGATAAGCGTCGGCAGACCGTAGGTCCGCAGCCAGGCGCGCACCAGATGGTCGCTGCTGGCTTTTGACGCGGAATAAGGGCTGCTCGGCGCATACGGCGTGGTTTCGGTGAAGAAATCATCCGTCGAGTGCAGGTCACCATATACTTCGTCGGTGGAGATATGATGAAAACGGAACGCTGATTTTTTATCTTCCGTCAGCGTATTCCAGTAAGCCCGCGCCGCTTCAAGCAATGTATAAGTCCCGACAATGTTGGTTTCAATAAACGCTGCCGGGCCGTCAATAGAACGGTCAACATGGCTTTCGGCTGCCAGATGCATGACACAGTCTGGCTGATGCTCAGTGAATACGCGTGCCAGTTCTGCCCGATCGCAGATATCAACTTTCTCAAAGGCAAAGCGATCGCTTTGCGCGACCGGTGCCAGCGACATCAGGTTTCCGGCGTAGGTCAGCTTATCGACCACTACCACCGCGTCGCTCGTTTCGTTGATGATATAACGCACCAGCGCCGAGCCAATAAACCCGGCACCACCTGTTATCAGAATTTTTCTCATCAGCGCCAGACTCCTTTGGCATCGACGACATACTGCTGATGGACATTGTCGCCATTGATAACTTTAAACTGACTATGATCGACCAGCATCACCAGCACGTCTGCCGTTGCCAGCGCCTCGTCAAGCTGCGCCAGAGTACAAAGCCCGGTCAGTTTTTTCGGCAACTGGTGGATGTTAGGCTCAACAACCAGAGTTTCGCCGCTATGCCACTGGGCAATCAGTTCAGCGATTTCCATCGCCGGGCTTTCGCGCAGGTCATCAATATTCGGTTTAAACGCCAGACCAAAGCAGGCGATTTTCAGTTCACTGGCGCGTTTATCGGTAGCCGCCAGGCAATCAGCCACCGCCGCTTTCACCTGATCGATAACCCAGAACGGTTTGTGATCGTTCACTTCGCGCGCGGTACGGATAAGCCGCGCCTGCTGGGGGTTCTGTGCCACGATAAACCACGGATCAACAGCAATGCAGTGACCGCCCACGCCAGGGCCAGGCTGAAGAATATTAACGCGAGGGTGACGATTCGCCAGGCGAATCAGTTCCCAGACGTTAATCCCCTGATCGGCACAAATCAGCGACAATTCATTAGCAAAAGCGATATTCACATCGCGGAAGCTGTTTTCGGTGAGCTTACACATTTCCGCCGTCCGCGAGTTAGTGACGACACACTCACCTTCGAGGAAAATTTTGTACAGTTCGCTGGCGCGGGTCGAACAAACCGGCGTCATACCACCAATCACGCGATCGTTTTTAATCAGCTCGACCATAACCTGGCCCGGTAACACGCGTTCCGGGCAGTAAGCAATGTTGACGTCCGCCTGCTCGCCCACCTGCTGTGGGAAAGTGAGATCCGGACGCATCTCTGCTAACCATTCTGCCATCTTCTCGGTTGACCCCACCGGCGAGGTGGATTCAAGGATCACCAGCGCGCCTTTTTTCAGCACTGGCGCAATGGAGCGAGCAGCCGATTCAACGTAGGTCATATCTGGCTCATGATCGCCTTTAAACGGCGTGGGTACAGCAATCAGCCAGGCATCCGCTTCAACTGGCGTCGTGCTCGCTCGTAAAAAACCGCCTTCTACGGCAGTTTTTACTACGCTCGCCAAATCAGGCTCGACGATATGGATTTCGCCACGATTGATGGTATCAACCGCGTATTGGTTGATATCGACACCAATCACCTGTTTTTGCCGTGAGGCAAACGCTGCTGCTGTAGGCAGCCCGATGTAACCCAGTCCGATAACAGAAATGGTCGCAAAACTCATAGTGATATCCGATTATTTTTTAACGCTTCCAGAATGCGAGAGCATGCCTGACCATCACCATACGGGTTATGGGCGCGGCTCATAGTTTGATATTCGTTTTCGTCTTTTAAAAGACGCGTCACTTCCTCGACAATTCGCTGCTTATCCGTGCCTACCAGACGCACCGTACCCGCCGTCACCGCTTCCGGACGCTCAGTGGTATCGCGCATCACCAGCACCGGTTTCCCCAGCGAAGGCGCTTCTTCCTGAATGCCGCCTGAGTCGGTCAAAATCAGCCAGGCGTGGTTCATCAACCAGACAAACGGTAAATACTCCTGGGGATCGATCAGAATGACATTTTTCACATGCCCCAGAATGCGATTGACCGGCTCTCTGACGTTCGGGTTGAGATGCACCGGATAGACAATCTGGATGTCCTGGTGCGTGGTGGCAATGTCTGCCAACGCGTGGCAGATTTCTTCAAAACCACGACCGAAACTCTCACGCCTGTGACCGGTCACCAGAATCATCTTTTTATCGGGGTCGATAAACGGGTAATTTGCCGCCAGTTCTGAACGCAGCGTGTCGCTGCTCATCACCTGATCACGCACCCATAACAGTGCATCAATGACTGTATTACCAGTAATGAAGATTCGGCTATCCGCAACGTTTTCACGCAGCAAGTTTTGCCGGGAAGTTTCGGTTGGAGAGAAGTGATACATCGCCAGATGCCCGGTCAATGTACGGTTAGCCTCTTCCGGCCACGGCGAATAGAGATCGCCCGTGCGTAAACCAGCCTCAACGTGACCAACAGGAATACGCTGATAAAACGCCGCCAGGCTGGTTGCCAGCGTCGTTGTTGTGTCGCCGTGAACCAGCACGACGTCTGGTTTGAACTCGGCAAGAATAGGTTTTAGCCCTTCCAGAATCCGACAGGTTATCTCTGTCAGGCCCTGTCCTGGCTGCATTATGTTGAGATCGTAGTCAGGTACAATGGAAAAGAGTTTCAGCACCTGATCGAGCATCTCCCGATGCTGCGCAGTGACGCAAACTTTAGCCTCAAAAAAAGGAGCTTTTGCCAACGCATGCACCAACGGAGCCATCTTGATGGCTTCCGGGCGCGTACCAAATACAGTCAGTACTTTCACATCGATTCTCTTCGAATAAGCGGCGAGCGCCTTTGCGCTCGCCGCAGCAGTGTTGCTATTTCGAGCAACGGCGGGTTAATGCGACACCAGCCCCGATCAGCCCCCCGACAATGCCCCACATAATCATCAGGAAGGCACGACGTGGGCTATCGCGTTTTACCGGTTCTTCCGGCGTACGCAAATAGCGATAGGTCTGAAAACGCGGATCCAGGGTTGGACCAACATTCAGGGTGTTTAACATGGCCCGATTCTGATCATAGTCGAGATCAAAGGCCGGACCGACGGCCTGTAAATTTTCCAGTCGAGCCTGGAGCATTGGACGCCCAAGCAGGAACATTTCTGAATCAGGTAATTCCTCGGCAGGCACATCTGTCGCACTGCGCGAAATATTATGCTGCTCAGCAATTTTCAGCGCCTGCTCAATGCTGTTCATCCGGCGGTCGTAGATGGCTTTCGCCACCTCTTCCTGACGCTTCACCTGAGCTTTCATCTGGATGGTGCGTGCCGCCCATGCGCCTTTCAGCTCATCATTCAGATGGCTGGCTGCACGCTGGCTGGCAAAAGCAACATACTGACGTAACAGGTTATTAGCGTCAGGCGCGGTTTCGGCAATAAGCTTCACGCTGTCATTGACCGCGCGGGTAAAGTCTCCGGGGATAAACTGGATGTTGTTAATCATTTCATCCAGCAACGCCGCATCGGCTTTGCTGTTGCCCACCATCCGCTGTTTGTAATAGTCGGTTTGCAGCCAGAACTCTCTGCGGGTATCCCACGAGGCCAGTTGCATAACAAACTCTTTATAGGCTTCGTCCATGACCGATGGTTGATCGGCAGAAGCCATGTTTGAACGGACATCCAGGTTACGCAAAAATTGCTGCTGCGAGTAATATCCCCCCAGCATATTCACCGTTGGACGATCGGTAATCGCCGTCGAGCTCCACTCCTGACGAGCAAAAAAAGTATACGCCAGCGCGATTAACGCAAACGCCAGCCCCATGCCAATAATCCATAGCTTCCCAGCCCACAAGGTACGAAACAACCCACGAATATCCAGTTCATTTTCAGCGTCTTCGGCCGGTTTCCCAGGCATTGGTTGTGTCATCACATCCTCATTTATTTGGTTAAATTGGGGCTGCCACCACGATTTCTACGCAGTCTGCGTTTTACGCGCTTAATAAAGCGAGCAACTTTCCAGGCACGCTTAATGCAATATCCATAGAGGAAGAATGCTAGCAAAAAGAGCACCAGCATGACCCACTCCGGGACAAAATGAGAATATTCTGCCAGCACGCCAATGGAAGCGAGCAGTGCTGCGGCAAGGGTAATCAGCACAAACGCCTGACGGGAAGTAAACCCGGCACGCATGATCAAATGGTGAATATGCTGACGGTCAGGAGAGAATGGGCTCATGCCTTTACGCAGGCGACGGTACATAATCGCCACCATATCCATTAGCGGAATGGCGATTATCCACAAAGCGGTAACCGGGCTGATGGGATGGGTTTTGCCCTGGGTCGTTTCGAGCAGGATCCAGATAACGGTAAAACCAATCAGCGTACTGCCCGCATCACCCATAAAGACTTTGTAGCGGCGACCCAGGATACCAAGGTTAAGCATGATGTATGGCAGGATGGCGGCGATCATCGCAAAGCACCAGATTGCGAGGCTGGTTTGCCCGTCGAACCACAAAATCATACCGATTGCTGCAAACGAGACGCAGGACAACCCGCCCAGCAAGCCATCAATGCCATCAACCATGTTGAACGCATTAATGGCCGCCCAGACGGCAAATAGCGTCAGGAAGTAACCAAACGGTCCGAGCACCATCTCCCAGGAGCCAAAGATATAACCCAGGCTACTGAGATAAAGTTTGCCGAACACCATCATAACAATGCCAACAGCGGCCTGTATGGTGGCACGGATTTTTACGCTGATATCAAAACGGTCATCCAGCGCGCCAATGAAAACAAGCACACCGGCACAAGCGAGATAGAGAGATGCATGCGGAATATAGTAATCGACAATTCCGAACGTGAAGCAAATCCCTGCGTAAACCGAAATCCCCCCAACGAGAGGTATCAATCCCTGGTGACGTTTGCGGAAGTTTGGTTTATCCACTAAACCGACTTTTTTTGCCACCTTACGGGCAAAAAACAGAAACAGTGTCGTGAATAAAAAAATACTGATGAGATCAGTACTCACTGTCAGTAAATTCACAATGCATGCTCTCAGAGAAAATTATTAGCAGAAGTATAACCACGAAGACCTTTATTCAGAAGGGAAAGTCCGTTCCGAACCCACCAGCCCTGTGCAAAAATTAACCATTTGATATGCAAATTGCATAACATGCCAGCAAATTCCAGGAATTTTCCTAACATCGCCAGCGCGGCATTAAGATTACAGATATAAAAGCAAAACGCACGTAAACACGTGGCGTTTTTGGCATAAGACAAATTTATGAGCGTTTCATCATTTCGAAGAAATCGTCATTGGTCTTGGTCATGGCCAGTTTATTAATGAGGAATTCCATTGCATCGATTTCGCCCATCGGGTGAATGATTTTGCGCAGGATCCACATTTTCTGCAGTTCTTCCTGAGTCGTGAGCAGCTCTTCTTTACGGGTACCGGAACGGTTGTAGTCGATAGCCGGGAAGACGCGTTTTTCAGCGATCTTACGAGAGAGGTGCAGTTCCATGTTGCCTGTACCTTTAAACTCTTCGTAAATAACTTCGTCCATTTTAGAACCGGTATCGATAAGCGCCGTCGCGATAATGGTCAGGCTGCCGCCCTCTTCCACGTTACGCGCCGCACCGAAGAAGCGTTTCGGACGATGAAGGGCATTGGCGTCCACACCACCGGTCAACACTTTACCTGACGCCGGAACAACAGTGTTGTAAGCGCGCGCCAGACGAGTGATGGAGTCGAGCAGAATGATAACGTCTTTCTTGTGCTCAACCAGGCGTTTGGCCTTCTCGATCACCATTTCCGCAACCTGAACGTGGCGAGATGCGGGTTCGTCAAAGGTAGAAGCAACAACTTCACCTTTTACCAGACGCTGCATCTCGGTTACTTCTTCCGGACGTTCGTCGATCAGCAGAACCATCAGCACACAATCCGGGTGGTTGTAAGCAATGCTCTGAGCAATGTTCTGCAGCAGCATAGTTTTACCGGCTTTCGGCGGTGCCACAATCAGACCACGCTGACCACGACCGATAGGTGATGCCAGATCCAGTACGCGAGCGGTTAAATCTTCCGTAGAACCGTTACCACGTTCCATACGCAGACGAGAGTTTGCGTGCAGCGGGGTTAAGTTCTCAAAGAGGATTTTGTTGCGGGCGTTTTCAGGTTTGTCGAAGTTAACTTCGTTAACTTTCAGCAGCGCAAAATAGCGTTCACCTTCTTTCGGCGGGCGAATCTTACCAGAGATGGTATCACCAGTGCGGAGGTTGAAACGGCGGATTTGGCTAGGGGAAACGTAGATGTCATCAGGACCGGCGAGGTAGGAGCTGTCTGCGGAACGGAGGAAACCAAATCCATCCTGCAATATCTCCAGTACGCCATCACCAAAGATATCTTCGCCACTCTTTGCGTGCTGCTTCAGGATGGCAAAAATAATGTCCTGCTTACGCATACGAGCCAGGTTTTCCAGCCCCATATTTTCGCCGAGAGTGATCAGCTCAGAAACCGGCGTATTCTTTAATTCGGTAAGATTCATAGTGGTGTGAGTTCTTAAACTTGGGGTAAATCTCGAACTTAATGTTGTGAATGGTATGGCAGGATCATCCATGCCTGTTTACGGTCATCGACTCATGTCTTTTCGCTGCCTGGTCACAGGAGAGTACGCAGAACTGAAACGACAAGACGGATTGAGTGACGAGCCAGAAATCTGTTCACTTCGCATTTAAGATAAAACGGGAAGCGTTGGAAATTACAAGATTCAAACTTAATAAGGTATGTTTAATACGAAGTCAACACTAAGTTAGCATGACTCACGCCGGGCGTCCAGTTTTTAGCGACGGGGCACCCGAACATGAAATTCCCTTACGCCAGGTTAGCGTCGAGGAACTCTTTCAACTGACCTTTAGACAGTGCACCCACTTTGGTTGCCGCCACTTCACCGTTTTTGAACAGCAGCAGAGTCGGGATACCACGGATGCCATATTTCGGCGCAGTGCCAGGGTTTTGATCGATGTTCAGTTTTGCAACGGTCAGTTTGCCCTGATATTCGTCAGCGATTTCATCCAGAATCGGGGCGATCATTTTGCACGGACCGCACCACTCTGCCCAGAAATCGACGAGGATCGCCCCGTCCGCTTTGAGTACATCCGTGTCAAAACTGTCGTCAGTCAGGTGAATAATTTTATCGCTCATATATAACTCCACAGGAATAAGCCTGGCGTGTTGGTTTCGTTGTTGGTGTAACATTAACCAACTAAAGGTTGACTTTATTTCACCGGATACGCTTTCGTAAAGCAATAGTAAGCTGATATTCTACCACACTATGAGCAAAACACATTTAACAGAACAGAAGTTTTCCGACTTCGCCCTGCATCCGAAAGTTGTAGAAGTCCTTGAAAAAAAAGGGTTTCATAACTGTACGCCCATTCAGGCACTGGCCCTTCCGCTGACGCTGGCGGGTCGTGACGTAGCCGGGCAGGCGCAAACCGGTACCGGGAAAACGATGGCGTTTCTTACGTCAACGTTTCATTATCTTCTCTCTCATCCTGCGATTGCCGATCGCAAGGTGAATCAACCACGTGCCTTAATTATGGCACCGACGCGTGAACTTGCCGTGCAGATCCATGCCGACGCAGAACCGCTGGCGGAAGCTACCGGCCTGAAGCTGGGTCTGGCTTACGGTGGTGATGGCTACGACAAACAGCTGAAAGTGCTGGAAAGCGGCGTTGACATTCTGATTGGCACTACGGGGCGTTTAATTGACTACGCCAAGCAGAACCACATTAACCTCGGTGCCATTCAGGTGGTGGTACTGGACGAAGCCGATCGCATGTACGATCTGGGCTTTATTAAAGATATCCGCTGGCTGTTCCGCCGTATGCCGCCTGCAAACCAGCGCCTCAACATGCTGTTCTCCGCCACGCTTTCGTACCGGGTACGTGAACTGGCGTTCGAGCAGATGAACAATGCCGAATATATTGAAGTGGAACCGGAACAGAAAACGGGCCACCGTATTAAAGAAGAGCTTTTCTACCCTTCTAACGAAGAAAAAATGCGTTTGCTGCAAACGCTGATCGAAGAAGAGTGGCCAGACAGAGCGATTATTTTCGCCAATACCAAACACCGTTGTGAAGAGATCTGGGGCCACCTGGCGGCAGATGGTCATCGTGTCGGTTTGTTGACAGGCGATGTCGCGCAGAAAAAACGTCTGCGTATTCTTGATGAATTTACCCGTGGCGATCTGGATATTCTGGTTGCCACCGACGTTGCCGCGCGTGGTTTGCATATTCCGGCAGTGACGCACGTCTTTAACTACGATTTACCCGATGACTGTGAAGATTACGTTCACCGTATTGGTCGTACAGGTCGCGCAGGCGCAAGCGGTCACTCTATCAGCCTGGCGTGTGAAGAGTATGCATTGAATTTGCCTGCTATTGAGACCTATATTGGTCACTCAATTCCGGTAAGCAAATACAATCCGGACGCATTGATGACCGATCTGCCAAAACCGCTGCGCCTCACGCGCCCACGTACAGGCAATGGTCCGCGTCGTACTGGCGCTCCGCGTAATCGTCGTCGTTCAGGTTAAATAAAATGTCATACTCAAAATCATTCAAACTGTATCAAGATGGCAAGAGAATGAATCCCGATGAGCATACTGTAGTAAGTGATTCAGGTGAAAGAATGCAGCCAACACAGAGACAGATTGAAGGATGAAGAGTATGGGTTCCACCTCGTCGCTGTATGCAGCCATTGATCTCGGTTCGAATAGTTTTCATATGCTGGTTATGCGCGAGGTGGCTGGAAGCATCCAGACGCTGACGCGAATAAAACGCAAAGTGCGTCTGGCTGCTGGCCTGAATAGCGAAAATGCCCTGTCTAATGAAGCAATGGAGCGCGGTTGGCAATGTCTGCGCCTGTTTGCTGAACGTCTGCAAGATATCCCTCCCTCGCAAATTCGCGTTGTCGCTACGGCGACATTACGTCTTGCCGTCAATGCGGGTGATTTTATTGCCAAAGCGCAGGAAATCCTCGGTTGTCCGGTACAGGTGATCAGCGGTGAAGAGGAAGCACGTCTGATTTATCAGGGCGTTGCTCACACAACTGGCGGTGCCGATCAGCGCCTGGTGGTGGATATAGGCGGTGCCAGTACTGAACTGGTAACCGGCACGGGTGCACAAACCACCTCGTTGTTCAGCCTGTCGATGGGCTGCGTCACCTGGCTGGAACGCTATTTTGCCGATCGTAATCTGGGGCAGGAAAATTTTGATGCTGCAGAAAAAGCGGCACGCGAAGTGTTACGTCCGGTTGCCGATGAATTACGGTATCACGGCTGGAAAGTGTGCGTTGGTGCTTCCGGCACCGTGCAGGCGTTACAGGAAATCATGATGGCACAGGGGATGGATGAACGCATTACCCTGGAAAAGTTGCAGCAATTGAAACAGCGAGCCATTCATTGCGGTCGGCTGGAGGAACTGGAGATTGACGGGCTGACGCTGGAACGTGCGTTAGTGTTCCCGAGTGGTCTGGCGATCCTGATCGCCATTTTTACCGAACTGAATATTCAGTGTATGACCCTGGCGGGCGGTGCGCTGCGTGAAGGCCTGGTCTACGGCATGTTGCATCTGGCCGTCGAGCAGGATATTCGCAGCCGTACGCTGCGTAATATTCAGCGCCGCTTTATGATCGATATTGATCAGGCGCAGCGCGTAGCCAAAGTTGCGGCTAACTTCTTCGATCAGGTGGAAAAGGAATGGCATCTTGAAGCAATAAGCCGCGATTTGCTCATCAGCGCCTGTCAGCTTCATGAAATCGGCCTGAGCGTTGACTTTAAACAAGCGCCGCAACACGCTGCTTATCTGGTGCGTAATCTGGATCTTCCCGGTTTTACCCCCGCACAGAAAAAATTGCTGGCGACGCTACTGCTCAACCAGACTAATCCGGTCGATCTCTCATCGCTGCATCAGCAAAATGCCGTACCGCCGCGCGTCGCAGAACAACTCTGCCGTTTACTCCGCCTGGCCATCATTTTTGCCAGCCGTCGCCGTGACGATCTCGTGCCAGAGATGACATTACAGGCTAACCATGAACTGTTGACCTTGACGCTTCCGCAAGGTTGGCTAACCCAACATCCGCTGGGTAAAGAGATTATTGCTCAGGAAAGCCAGTGGCAGAGCTATGTCCACTGGCCGCTGGAAGTGCATTAATGAGTAAGTGCCGGATGCGATGCTGACGCATCTTTTCCGGCCTTGATTATTTCCCTCGTTTTGCCGCCATCATCGCTTTCAGATTCGCCAGATGGCTTTGCCCTTTCTGCATCCGTTCTTCGGCGCTGACCACTTTGCGCTCCTGTTCCCAAATCAGATCATCCTGCGGCAGCTCCAGCAAAAAGCGGCTCGGCTCCGGGCGCACCAGCTCGCCGTACTGACGGCGTTCTTTACACAGCGTAAAGGTCAATTCCTTCTGGGCGCGGGTAATGCCGACATAGGCCAGCCGCCGCTCCTCATCGATATTATCTTCATCGATGCTACTCTGGTGCGGCAAAAACCCTTCTTCCATACCGACCATGTAGACATAAGGAAACTCCAGCCCTTTTGACGCGTGCAGAGTCATCAGTTGCACCTGATCCAGCTCTTCTTCACTCTCACCACGCTCCATCATGTCGCGCAAAGTAAAGCGCGTCACCACCTGGGTGAGCGTCATCGGCTCATCCAGTTCGCTGCCTTCCAGCATCTCCGTCATCCAGCTAAACAGTTGGTTGACGTTCTTCATGCGCATTTCGGCGGCTTTCGGGCTGGGCGATGTTTCGTACAGCCAGGATTCATAATCCATGCCGTGGATCAGATCGCGCACCGCGGCAATCGGCTCCCGCTCCGCCAGACGCTGGATTTCTGCCAACCAGTGAGTAAAGCGGGTCAATGCTTCATAACCACGTCCGCTAAGCGTCTGACTCAGGCCCATATCAAAGCTGGCGGTAAACATGCTTTTATTGCGCGTCATCGCCCACTCACCCAGCTTTTTCAGCGTCGCCGGGCCAATCTCTCTCTTCGGCGTGTTAACGATACGCAGAAATGCGCTGTCATCGTCCGGGTTAGTCAGCACGCGCAGATAAGCCAGCAAGTCCTTGATTTCAGGACGAGAGAAAAACGACGTACCACCAGAAATTTTGTACGGGATGCGGTTTTGCATCAGGAATTTTTCAAACACTCGCGACTGATGGTTACCGCGATAAAGAATAGCGTAATATTTGTACTGCGTTTTATTGACGAAGTGATGCGCAATCAGTTCACCAGTGACGCGCTCGGCTTCATGTTCTTCGTTATTCGCGCTTAAAACTTTAAGCTCTGTGCCGTAACCCAGTTCGGAGAACAGACGCTTCTCAAAGACGTGCGGGTTATTGGCGATCAGGATGTTCGCCGCTTTCAAAATACGTCCGGAAGAGCGGTAGTTCTGCTCAAGCTTAATCACCTTCAGCGCCGGAAAATCCTGACTCAGCAGCACCAGGTTTTGTGGACGTGCGCCGCGCCAGGAGTAGATCGACTGGTCGTCATCGCCCACCACGGTAAAGCGCGCGCGGCTGCCCACCAGCAGTTTCACCAGTTCATACTGGCTGGTGTTGGTGTCCTGATACTCATCCACCAGCAGATAGCGAATTTTGTTCTGCCAGCGCTCGCGGACTTCTTCATTGCGTTGCAGCAGCAACGTCGGCAATAAAATCAGATCATCGAAGTCGAGAACATTGCACGCTTTCAGGTGTGCATCATACAGCCCATAACAATGGGCAAAAATACGGTCCCGCTCGCCAATCGCACTGGCTGCCGCCTGGGACGGTGTTTTGAGATCGTTCTTCCAGTTAGAGATAGTCGAAATCAACTGTTGCAGGAGAACTTTGTCATCTTCAATCAGCCCTTCGGTCAACTCTTTGAGCAACGCCAGCTGATCGATATCGTCAAACAGCGAAAAGTTCGCCTTCATCCCCAGCGCCGCATACTCACGCTTGATGATATCCAGCCCCAGCGTGTGGAAGGTTGAGATCATCAGCCCACGCGCCTCTTTGCGACCCAGCGTCTGTCCGACACGCTCTTTCATCTCGCGCGCCGCCTTATTGGTAAAGGTCACCGCCGCGATATGTCGCGCCTGATAACCGCAACCGCGGATCAGATGGGCGATTTTATTGGTGATCACACGAGTTTTACCGGAACCCGCGCCCGCCAGCACCAGGCAGGGGCCGGTAACGAATTCGACAGCTTGTTGTTGGCCGGGGTTTAGACGCATAGGTGTATTGCTCAATCTTCGAACGGGGGGAGGATTGTAGCAGAATCGCATTTGAATGTGACCGCGTGTAAGCCGCTAACCGGTTGGCTGCGGATGTTTAAATCAGAGAGGGAAGACCGAAACCGGAGTTCATCGTGAATCCATTAGACTTAGAAAATATCGGGTCGTAACGTTGTGTTATTACTTTTTCAGAGTTTACTAAGGAGAGGTGTACTCGTGGCGATTAATTTCAGTCCTAAGGTTGGTGAAATACTGGAATGCAACTTTGGTAACTATCCTGTTAGCCAGAATGGACAGTTCAGCACCACGTATTACGATGGCCGCATTCCTCCTGAAATGATAAAAAACAGGTTAGTTGTTGGATTTGCCCCTATATTTCCAGACATCTGTTATCACTTAACCCATTACAAGCCCGCTGCCGCAGATATTCCCGTGGCGAGCGATAACCCAGCGCACTATGCGGATGCCATTCGTTATAATGCTCGAACGCCTCTGCAAGGTTCTTTGCTGCCGTTAACCCGTCTGGTTTGGGCATGATACTGATGTAGTCACGCTTTATCGTTTTCACGAAGCTCTCTGCTATTCCGTTACTCTCCGGACTCCGCACCGCCGTGTTCTTCGGTT
>NZ_MDGW01000387.1:0-919 GCF_001712525.1 Shigella sp. FC1661 | reverse complement strand
GCCCGTTGACGGACTTCGGGGGAAAAACGAGTATTTTTAGTCATCCTGTTTACCTCTTTCTCAGGAAGTTTAGTCTCCAGGATTCCCGGGGCGGTTCACAGGGGGGAGATTACGCCGCCCTGCGGCGTTCCTCGACCCCGTGCCAGCATTGCTCCATCCGGCATTTGCACCGGTGCCTTCAGCCTGCGCTCAATGTACATCACCACCCAGCGTGCCTGAGTATGATGCTGCACTGTCTTCAGTAGCAGGTCATGATCGATATCATCAAAGAAGCCTTTAATATCGACTTCCACCACCCAGTCAAACTTCCAGCAGCGTTTCCTCGCCTGCGCAATCGCCTGGTGTGCGGATTTACCCGGTCGATAACCATACGAGTCTGCATGGAACAGGGGTTCCAGTACCGGCTCGAGTATCTGCTTAACGACCATCTGGGCGATCCGGTCCGACACGGCCGGAATACCGAGCGGACGTACACCACCGTCAGCTTTGGGAATGTCCACACGCCTTACCGCCTGCGGCATATAACTGCCGGAAGCCATTCTGTTCCACAGTTTGTAGAGATTGTCTGTAACATTCTCGTCAAACCCGGCCAGTGTCTGCCCGTCAATGCCTGCCGCCCCACGGTTGGCTTTTACTCGTTTATAAGCTTCCCATACCTGTCGTTTACTTACAGGAAATGGCTTTGCCGATTTTACAGCAGTCCTCCCATCGGCATTGTCGCCCGTGGTTGCCGCCGCACCATCAGCACAATGGGGCAAGCCCTTTGCTCCGGACCCATTACGGTCCTTCACCGCTACTACGGTTTACTCCGTCCCTGTACCATTTTTCAGCGTTCCCCAGAAGCTTTCCATCGGAGCGTTGTCGTAACAGTGACCTTTACGCGACATTGATGTTTTCAGACCAGACTGCTCCTGTATGA
>NZ_MDGW01000386.1:0-920 GCF_001712525.1 Shigella sp. FC1661 | reverse complement strand
AACACGCCAGTTCGCCCGGATGTTGGGACTTGAACCGAAGAACACGGCGGTGCGGAGTCCGGAGAGTAACGGAATAGCAGAGAGCTTCGTGAAAACGATAAAGCGTGACTACATCAGTATCATGCCCAAACCAGACGGGTTAACGGCAGCAAAGAACCTTGCAGAGGCGTTCGAGCATTATAACGAATGGCATCCGCATAGTGCGCTGGGTTATCGCTCGCCACGGGAATATCTGCGGCAGCGGGCTTGTAATGGGTTAAGTGATAACAGATGTCTGGAAATATAGGGGCAAAGCCACCCACGAACGATCCAGCATATAATCAAGAAATTAGATTTCATTTAACATAAGATAGATTATGTGCACCAAGAGGCATTTCCTTAATTTCTGAATTTACAGGCTCTTTTGCTCTCTTTGCTATGCTGTGGATTTGGAAAGATAGAGTGCTGGCTGATTATTTAGGTATTTTCATCAGCATGTCCCTGATAGCACTGTTCCATCAGCGCTTTCAGGCGATAATAGTAGACCTTGGGTAGCCTCTGCCCATGTGTAACTTGATACCCCGAGAACAGCCACGATGATCTATGAGGTGTACTGGCAATAGCGGACACTACCATTTGTTCTTTTTTTAAGCAGCCATCTGATGATATTTTTCCCTGAAGGCTGCCGGGGAGATATTCCCCAGACGAGAGTGACGACGCTGACGATTGTAGAAAATCTCAATGTATTCCCGTATTACTGAGATGGCTTCATCCCGGTTATTAAAACGATAGTGGCTCAGGCTCTCATTTTTCAGCGTTCCCCAGAAGCTTTCCATCGGAGCGTTGTCGTAACAGTGACCTTTACGCGACATTGATGTTTTCAGACCAGACTGCTCCTGTATGACCCGGTAATCGTATGCGCAGTACTGTGAACCTCGATC
>NZ_MDGW01000385.1:0-925 GCF_001712525.1 Shigella sp. FC1661 | reverse complement strand
ATCTGCAAACTCATCTGACCACCAGCACGTTTAACGTCCTGTGCCGTTTTTCAGGTATAAAAAAACCCGCATAAAGCGGGCTCTTTCAAATGTCCATGTCTGCTATTCGCCTCGCGGTACAGCTTTGCGAAGCGTACAAGAATTGAAGCAGTTTTTACGTCAAAAAGCAATAACTTTTTTCTCTATACCAAAAGCCATAACCATTGGTTTGTACAAAATAAATTCTGCCACCTTTAGCCAATGCTCAATGCGTCTTTCACAGGTTCTTAAACTCCATTTCGGGTGTGCATCATTCAGCAGTTCAGCCATTTTGCGTTTGGTCATCCCCCGCCCCTCATACCGTTGCCGAAGGACGCTAATCAATCCTGGATGCTCTGCCAGCACCTCACTTATGACCCGATCAATACATAACGCCTCTGCATCAGTACAATGCGCCAGCCAGCTCTTTTGCTTACCGTTAATCATATCCCGCAAAAAAGCCTCAAGTTCAGACTTGTTCAGACCTGCTTTTTTCATCCTCCGGAGCGCCTCGTTAATTGCCGTTTTTGTCAGCTTTTTAGAGGCCAACAACTGGTTGAACATATTCCCCGTCTTACCGCCGCCAATATACGACCAGCGCCCCCACATGCGCAGTTTTCCCTGAATCCAGACACTTTCCAGCGTGGTGAGACGAAGGTGTTCCCCGCTTTTGCCTGTATTTGTTGGGTAAATCATAAATAACCTTCCTGAGGTGTACTGGCAATAGCGGACACTACCATTTGTTCTTTTTTTAAGCAGCCATCTGATGATATTTTTCCCTGAAGGCTGCCGGGGAGATATTCCCCAGACGAGAGTGACGACGCTGACGATTGTAGAAAATCTCAATGTATTCCCGTATTACTGAGATGGCTTCATCCCGGTTATTAAAACGATAGTGGCTCAGGCT
>NZ_MDGW01000384.1:0-930 GCF_001712525.1 Shigella sp. FC1661 | reverse complement strand
CGACATCCGACGCCATTCATGGCCATATCAATGATTTTCTGGTGCGTACCGGGCTGAGAGGCGGTGTAAGTGAACTGTAGTTGCCATGTTTTACGGCAATGAGAGCAGAGATAGCGCTGATGTCCGGCAGTGCTTTTGCCGTTACGCACCACGCCTTCAGTAGCGGAGCAGGAAGGACATCTGATGGAAATGGAAGCCACGCAAGCACCTTAAAATCACCATCATACACTAAATCAGTAAGTTGGCAGCATTACCTCCGCCGCCAACGCCTCACCGCCTGCCAGAGTTGCACAAGTCTGATAAACGGCGTTTTGGCTTTGTTTTCGTGAAATTCCATCTGCTGCCTCCTCATCTTTCAGAGGCTTCATCATCCGTCTTCTGGCAGTTCACAATACAGATGCAAATATTAGTTTTATTTAACATACAGACAGGTTAAAACAGCATCTGCATCCGGTTTTTTAGCCTCATCTGTACCGGTTTTTCTCTCTGTATGGTCCAAATAAGGAATACAGCATGACGCGTTATCAACATCTGGCAACTCTGCTTGCCGAGTAGACTGGCCCCCTGAATCTCCAGACAACCAGTATCACTTAAATAAGTGATAGTCTTAATACTAGTTTTTAGACTAGTCATTGGAGTACAGATGATTGATGTCTTAGGGCCGGAGAAACGCAGACGGCGTACCACACAGGAAAAGATCGCAATTGTTCAGCAGAGCTTTGAACCGGGGATGACGGTCTCCCTCGTTGCCCGGCAACATGGTGTAGCAGCCAGCCAGTTATTTCTCTGGCGTAAGCAATACCAGGAAGGAAGTCTTACTGCTGTGGCCGCCGGAGAACAGGTTGTTCCTGCCTCTGAACTTGCTGCCGCCATGAAGCAGATTAAAGAACTCCAGCGCCTGCTCGGCAAGAAAACGATGGAAAATGAACT
>NZ_MDGW01000383.1:0-930 GCF_001712525.1 Shigella sp. FC1661 | reverse complement strand
GAAGAAGCTGAGGTTCTGCGCTTTGATAATTTTGACGATGCCGTTGAGTGTTGCGCAGACCTGAATATTCCGTTCTTTGTGGATGCCGGAAACAAAAAACTGGTCTTCTGGTTTGTACGTGTTGATGACGAAGGGTATCCGGAAATTGCCCGCTGCACGGAGCGGGAATTTGCGACAATTCCTGCCGGTATCAACGCCGACGGCATGTATTGCCCTGAATGCGGTACGGTTCACTGGCCAGATGGCGTTATTCCGCCTTTCTGATGCTTCCCCGTTTTGCCGATATTTTTCAGCAGGGAAACCGATGGCTTAACTGGCTGGAGAAGCAGCCGGTGCAGATGAGCCGCCTGGAACATTATGCCGGTCAGGATGAAATTGGCCTGCGTTACAACAGCCACCGGACAAAACGAGAAGAAAACCTTGTGATGAGTGGCGACGAGTTTATGGAAAGGTTCTCCTGGCATGTGGCGGATAAGGGGTTCCGGATGGTGATACGGGATCCTGAGTCCGGTGAAGCGGCGATTACTGGAAGATGTGGTGTACGCCATAACGGAGACAGTGAGAAAAACGGCGAGGCAAATCACAAGGAGAGGGATGTATCAGCAGTGACTGAAGGTTGACCCGCTGAAGTGCGAGCTGTGCGGAGGTCAGATGCGGTTTACGGGGCTGAAGAGGGGTTACCGTCTGGCAGAGCAGGTTATGATGCATGAGCCGCTGGCTCGAATACGGTGGTGCGGCTGAGAGTCGCAGAGGGGAAGTTGCGTCCATGTTGAGGGGAACGGAGCAAAAAACCATCAGAGATACATTGAATCAATCAATGTAAGCAATATTAAGTGTCTATACCGATTACTTGATGATCAGGTTGTGTTGAATAAACGCGCATTCTTCGGTGCTTTTTTAATCTTTTGGGGATTTAAATTCCTATCGATG
>NZ_MDGW01000382.1:0-936 GCF_001712525.1 Shigella sp. FC1661 | reverse complement strand
AGGGAAGCCGGTGCACAGGTGATGCGTGAGACTGAACAGCAGATTTACCGTCAGTTGACTGACGAGGTACTGGCCCTGCGATTGTCTGAAAACGGCTCAAATCATATCGCATAACCCACTGATAATGTTTACTACCGGATGTAGCTTTTTTCATGCCCGAGATGGTCAGTTAGTTCCGCATTAAGCACCGTTTCGACAGTTAATTTCGTCTGCATACGGGAAAACTGATTGAGGTCGGCCTCGGTTTTGAGGCCTTTAGCCAGTTCAGCCGCAAGGGCTTTAAGCTTCTTTTCGTCCATAATTTACCTGTCTCCGTTGTTGGAGTGAACCACGGCAGCCTGACGGCTGCAAATTGAAAACCGCCCCTGTTCGTCCTGTTGTTGCCGCACGCTCCGCAGAATATGTATTCTCTGAGGACCTGTTTTATTAAGGACTCATCCTCTTATGTTGACCCGCAAAAGTATAGATCCCGTTCTGCTCTCTGTTTGAAGTGGTCAACAAAAACTGGCCACCGAGTTAGAGTTTTTCCAGTATCGATTTTCCGATTCGTTTGGGGTAACCCACCACCGGCATCCATTCGTTCTTCAGACTCCTGAAGAAGCGTTCCATTGGGCTGTTATCCCAGCAGTTTCCGCGCCGGCTCATACTCTGTCTGATCTGGTATCGCCACAATAACTGCCGGAACTGCCTGCTCGTATAATGACTGCCCTGATCGCTGTGGAACATCACCCCGCCGGGCTTACCACGGGTTTCCCATGCCATTTCCAGCGCTTTCATGGTGAGCCTGCTGTCCGGCGAGAACGACATGGCCCAGCCCACTGGTTTTCTTGCGAACAGGTCGAGAACAACGGCGAGGTACGCCCAGCGCTTACCCGTCCAGATACAGGTCACATCACCGCACCACACCTGATTTGGCTCGGTCACGGCGAACTGCCT
>NZ_MDGW01000381.1:0-956 GCF_001712525.1 Shigella sp. FC1661 | reverse complement strand
ACAACGCCCGCGCCAACGGTACGGCCGCCTTCACGGATTGCGAAACGCAGACCGTCGTCCATCGCGATCGGGTGGATCAGGGTAACAACCATTTTGATGTTGTCGCCCGGCATTACCATCTCTACGCCTTCCGGCAGTTCGATGGTACCAGTCACGTCAGTAGTACGGAAGTAGAACTGCGGACGGTAGCCTTTGAAGAACGGAGTATGACGGCCGCCTTCATCTTTGGACAGAATGTACACTTCAGATTCGAACTTGGTGTGCGGCTTGATGGTGCCCGGCTTAGCCAGTACCTGACCACGTTCGATTTCTTCACGTTTGATACCACGCAGCAGAACACCTACGTTCTCACCAGCACGGCCTTCGTCCAGCAGTTTGCGGAACATTTCAACGCCAGTACAGGTAGACTTCTGAGTCTCTTTGATACCAACGATTTCAACTTCTTCACCAACTTTGATGATACCGCGTTCTACACGACCGGTAACAACGGTACCACGACCGGAGATGGAGAATACGTCTTCGATCGGCAGCAGGAACGGCTTGTCAATCGCACGCTCTGGTTCCGGAATGTAAGAATCCAGGAAGCCAGCCAGTTCCAGGATTTTCGCTTCCCACTCTGCGTCGCCTTCCAGCGCTTTCAGAGCAGAACCACGAACGATCGGAGTGTCGTCGCCCGGGAAGTCGTACTGAGACAGAAGTTCACGAACTTCCATTTCAACCAGTTCCAGCAGCTCTTCGTCATCAACCATGTCGCATTTGTTCAGGAACACGATGATGTACGGAACGCCTACCTGACGACCCAGCAGGATGTGCTCACGAGTCTGCGGCATCGGGCCGTCAGTCGCAGCAACTACCAGGATCGCGCCGTCCATCTGAGCAGCACCGGTGATCATGTTTTTAACATAGTCGGCGTGCCCCGGGCAGTCTACGTGTGCGTAGTGACGGGTCGGGGTGTC
>NZ_MDGW01000380.1:0-983 GCF_001712525.1 Shigella sp. FC1661 | reverse complement strand
TGGTCTGGTGTATTGTTGGCATGGCGCTTGAGCGTAAAGAACCTCTTCACCAGATTGTGAATCGCCTGGACATCATGCTGCCGGGCAATCGCCCCTTCGTTGCCCCCAGTGCCGTTATTCAGGCCCGCCAGCGCCTGGGAAGTGAGGCTGTCCGCCGCGTGTTCACGAAAACAGCGCAGCTCTGGCATAACGCCACGCCGCATCCGCACTGGTGCGGCCTGACCCTGCTGGCCATCGATGGTGTGTTCTGGCGCACACCGGATACACCAGAGAACGATGCAGCCTTCCCCCGCCAGACACATGCCGGGAACCCGGCGCTCCACCCGCAGGTCAAAATGGTCTGCCAGATGGAACTGACCAGCCATCTGCTGACGGCTGCAGCCTTCGGCACGATGAAGAACAGCGAAAATGAGCTTGCTGAGCAACTTATAGAACAAACCGGCGATAACACTCTGACGTTAATGGATAAAGGTTATTACTCACTGGGACTGTTAAATGCCTGGAGCCTGGCGGGAGAACACCGCCACTGGATGATACCTCTCAGAAAGGGAGCGCAATATGAAGAGCTCAGAAAACTGGGTAAAGGCGATCATCTGGTGAAGCTGAAAACCAGCCCGCAGGCACGAAAAAAGTGGCCGGGACTGGGAAATGAAGTGACAGCCCGCCTGCTGACCGTGACGCGCAAAGGAAAAGTCTGCCATCTGCTGACGTCGATGACGGACGCCATGCGCTTCCCCGGAGGAGAAATGGCGGATCTGTACAGTCATCGCTGGGAAATCGAACTGGGATACAGGGAGATAAAACAGACGATGCAACTGAGCAGGCTGACGCTGAGAAGTAAAAAGCCGGAGCTTGTGGAGCAAGAGCTGTGGGGTGTCTTACTGGCTTATAATCTGGTGAGATATCAGATGATTAAAATGGCGGAACATCTGAAAGGTTACTGGCCGAATCAACTGAGTTTCTCAGAATCATGCGGAATGGTG
>NZ_MDGW01000379.1:0-1010 GCF_001712525.1 Shigella sp. FC1661 | reverse complement strand
CACCCCGTCAGTAGCTGAACAGGAGGGACAGCTGATAGAAACAGAAGCCACTGGAGCACCTCAAAAACACCATCATACACTAAATCAGTAAGTTGGCAGCATCACCAAGAAGTTCGACAATATAAGGATCCGCCCCCATATCATTAAGCGTAGTGGAAAATGTGCGCCTGAAATCATGTATGCACCACAAGCCATTAGTATCATGACCAAGACGCCTGCATATTCTGTTTGCAGCCCCTGTTATTGTCGCCCTTTGCAAAGCACAACCGACAACATAACCGCGATTTTTTGTTTCTGCGTAAAGATTAACGATCCATTGTTTTATTCCGTCAGGAACAGGCCTTACTATAGCCTCCTTGTTTTTGCTGTGCTCTTTTGGGACTGTCCATACCCAGTTTTTTAAATCCCATTCGTCCCAGGTGGATAGCCTCGCCTCCTGCTGTCGGCAACCAAACACCAGGCAGATAACCATTATTCTTCGGTTATATATTGATGACAGAGTTAGCAAATTATTACCGTAAGCATAAGACCATACATCAGCGGTTTCATTGATATTAAGAACGCGATCCCTTATACCGGATGAGCGCCCGACATATGAGGTAGCCTGAGTTTAACGGACACTCCTTCCTGAAATAGAATGGCATCAGAAGGAGCTAATAATGAGCAGAAAAAACCAACGTTACTCTAAAGAGTTCAAAGCCGAAGCTGTCAGAACGGTTCTTGAAAATCAACTTTCGATCAGTGAAGGCGCTTCCCGATTATCCCTTCCTGAAGGCACTTTAGGACAATGGGTTACCGCCGCCAGAAAAGGGCTCGGTACTCCTGGTTCCCGCACGGTGGCTGAACTGGAATCTGAAATTCTGCAACTGCGTAAGGCGTTAAATGAAGCTCGCCTTGAGCGAGATATATTAAAAAAAGCAACAGCGTATTTTGCACAGGAGTCGCTGAAAAATACGCGTTAATCGAACAATGGCGACAACAATTTCCCATTGAAGCGATGTGTCAGGTAT
>NZ_MDGW01000378.1:0-1010 GCF_001712525.1 Shigella sp. FC1661 | reverse complement strand
CTGGAGCAGGCGTTATGGGCCCGTCGACCGTCCGGCACGGTCCATCACAGTGATAAAGGTTCTCAGTATGTATCGCTGGCCTACACACAGCGGCTTAAGGAAGCCGGATTACTGGCATCAACAGGAAGTACAGGCGACTCGTATGACAACGCGATGGCGGAGAGCATCAATGGTCTTTACAAAGCGGAGGTAATACACCGTAAGAGCTGGAAAAACCGTGCAGAAGTGGAACTGGCCACACTCACGTGGGTGGACTGGTATAACAATCGACGATTGCTGGAAAGGCTGGGCCATACTCCTCCGGCAGAAGCAGAAAAAGCTTATTATGCTTCCATCGGAAACGATGATCTGGCAGCCTGAGTTCACAGATAAAACACTCTCCAGGAAACCCGGGGCGGTTCACTCAGGCTACCTCAGAGTTCCATCATTGTGAACTCAGGATTATGGCGAACAGAAATACCTTCATTACGGAAGTTACGGTTGATTTCGAATACCCGTTCAAAACCGCCTACAACCAGACGTTTCAGATACAGCTCTGGCGCGATACGCAGATACATATCTAAATCCAGAGCATTATGATGGGTAATAAACGGGCGAGCAGATGCCCCACCTGGAATTACCTGCATCATCGGGGTTTCTACTTCCATTGAAGTGGCACACTGAATTTGGCCACCTGAACAGAGGTGATATGCTCACCTCAGAACAACACAGGTGCTCCAATGAAAAAAAGAAATTTTAGCGCAGAGTTTAAACGCGAATCCGCTCAACTGGTTGTTGACCAGAAATACACGGTGGCAGATGCCGCCAAAGCTATGGATGTTGGCCTTTCCACAATGACAAGATGGGTCAAACAACTGCGTGATGAGCGTCAGGGCAAAACACCAAAAGCCTCTCCGATAACACCAGAACAAATCGAAATACGTAAGCTGAGGAAAAAGCTACAACGCATTGAAATGGAGAATGAAATATTAAAAAAGGCTACCGCGCTCTTGATGTCAGACTCCCTGAAC
>NZ_MDGW01000388.1:0-24669 GCF_001712525.1 Shigella sp. FC1661 | reverse complement strand
GCGGTGGTCCCACCTGACCCCATGCCGAACTCAGAAGTGAAACGCCGTAGCGCCGATGGTAGTGTGGGGTCTCCCCATGCGAGAGTAGGGAACTGCCAGGCATCAAATTTAGCAGAAGGCCCGGTCGGAAGACTGGGCCTTTTTGCGCTGGTGCAGAAAAAGGTCGGATGCGACACTGGCTGCGTCTGATCCAGCCTACTCTTGCTTATCCGTTCTGCTTTTGCATCCACTCCACTACAAAATCAGCCAGCCCCTCAACATCATTAATATCCAGTAATGCGACATCAAGATTAAGCGGCACATCACTGGCTACAGCAATAACATGCCTGTCTATCACTAATTCTTCAGGTCGATGTCCGGCTCCATCGCGAAACAGCACAATCTTTGCGATCTCTTCATGCTTAAACCCTTCGACCAGAATCAAATCCAGCTTTGAGGTATCCATTCGACTTGCGAGAAACTGTAGATCCAGCTCTTCTTCGTCTGGTGTTTCCGTCATCAAGGCCCATCGTTGCTGGCTGGCAACGATGGTTTGTGCCGCGCCAGCCTTGCGCAGCTCATAGCTATCTTTGCCTGGCTTATCAACATCCATATCATGGTGCGTATGCTTAATCAGCCCTGGACGGATCCCTCTGGCGCATAATGCCGGGATCAGTTTTTTCAAAAGCGTAGTTTTTCCGGTACCACTCCACGCGGCAAAGGCGAGTAACGGTATCATCGTTTTTCCTGCCATCGGGCAAGCTCCTCTGGCGTATTCACGTTAACAAATGCATCTTTATGATCGCTGAAATCAACCGCATGACCGCCAGCCAGACGCATAAATGCCATTACCCGGCGTTCTCCTGCTTGCAGATATTCCAGTAATAAAGGCTCAATAGCGCGGTTTACCAGAGCAATAGTCGGGTGATCGCGTTCACCGTCATGGACCCACACGACAGGCGCATCTTTGCGCTGATGATTAAGCCGGGCTGCTAAATCAGGGGGAATGTAAGGCGTATCGCACGGGCAAAACAAAAACCACTCACCAGCTTCCTGCTGCATTACTGAAAGCATTCCTGCCAGAGGGCCTGGGTAATCCGCCAGTGAATCTTCAATCACTTTCAGACCGCTTGCCTGATAGATTTCCTGATGACGATTGGCATTAACCACGACGTGAGAGAGCTGCGTCATAAGCGCGTCAGCGACATGTTGCCATAATGGTTTGCCGTTTAATTCAAGCAATCCTTTATCTACGCCGCCCATTCGTCTGGCTTTACCGCCTGCCAGCACAACGCCTGTTATCGTCGTCATCAGATTCACCGATATCGCCTCTTTTATTGTGGGATTGACCCTGCTAACGTGTCTGTCTCAAGAGTAAGGAGCATCACTATGAAATGTAAACGTCTGAATGAAGTTATTGAATTCCTCCAGCCAGCCTGGCAAAAAGAGCCAGACCTTAACCTGTTGCAATTTTTGCAGAAACTGGCGAAAGAGTCAGGTTTTGACGGCGAACTGGCGGATTTGACGGATGACATTCTGATCTATCACCTGAAAATGCGTGATTCCGCGAAAGATGCGGTGATCCCGGGTTTGCAGAAAGATTATGAAGAAGACTTCAAAACGGCGCTGTTACGCGCTCGCGGCGTAATTAAAGAGTAAAAGCTTGTAAGCGGCGCCACCAAAATCATCGTGAAATGATATCCTTCATCATTCGTAATGTTTTCCGGATGATGGGATGAACAACAGCGCTTTTACTTTCCAGACACTACACCCGGATACCATCATGGATGCTCTATTTGAGCAAGGGATCCGGGTGGATTCCGGTCTTACCCCGCTTAACAGCTATGAAAACCGTGTCTATCAATTTCAGGACGAAGATCGTCGACGTATTGTCGTCAAATTTTATCGCCCTGAACGTTGGACAGCCGATCAAATCCTCGGAGAACATCAATTTGCGTTGCAGTTGGTAAATGATGAAGTTCCGGTCGCAGCACCTGTGGCCTTTAACGGTCAGACTTTATTGAATCATCAGGGATTTTATTTCGCTGTTTTTCCAAGCGTCGGTGGTCGCCAGTTCGAAGCTGATAATATCGATCAGATGGAAGCGGTTGGGCGTTATTTAGGGCGTATGCACCAGACGGGGCGCAAACAGCTTTTTATCCATCGCCCGACCATCGGTCTGAATGAATATCTCATTGAGCCACGCAAGCTGTTTGAGGACGCTACACTGATACCTTCCGGGTTGAAAGCGGCATTCCTGAAAGCGACAGATGAGCTGATCGCCGCCGTTACAGCGCACTGGCGGGAAGATTCCACCGTTCTGCGCTTACATGGAGACTGCACGCCGGGAATATTCTCTGGCGCGATGGTCCAATGTTTGTTGATCTGGATGATGCACGTAATGGTCCAGCTATTCAGGATTTGTGGATGTTGCTCAATGGCGATAAAGCCGAGCAGCGGATGCAACTGGAAACTATTATTGAAGCTTATGAAGAATTTAGCGAGTTCGACACCGCTGAAATCGGACTGATTGAACCTTTACGCGCCATGCGTTTGGTTTATTATCTTGCCTGGCTAATGCGGCGTTGGGCTGATCCCGCGTTCCCGAAAAATTTCCCGTGGTTAACCGGGGAAGATTACTGGCTGCGACAAACGGCGACTTTTATAGAACAGGCAAAAGTTCTACAAGAACCCCCTTTACAATTAACACCTATGTATTAATCGGAGAGAGTAGATCATGAAAAAGATTTGGCTGGCGCTGGCTGGTTTAGTTTTAGCGTTTAGCGCATCGGCGGCGCAGTATGAAGATGGTAAACAGTACACTACCCTGGAAAAACCGGTAGCTGGCGCGCCGCAAGTGCTGGAGTTTTTCTCTTTCTTCTGTCCGCACTGCTATCAGTTTGAAGAAGTTCTGCATATTTCTGATAATGTGAAGAAAAAACTGCCGGAAGGCGTGAAGATGACTAAATACCACGTCAACTTCATGGGTGGTGACCTGGGCAAAGATCTGACTCAGGCATGGGCTGTGGCGATGGCGCTGGGCGTGGAAGACAAAGTGACTGTTCCGCTGTTTGAAGGCGTACAGAAAACCCAGACCATTCGTTCTGCTTCTGATATCCGCGATGTATTTATCAACGCAGGTATTAAAGGTGAAGAGTACGACGCGGCGTGGAACAGCTTCGTGGTGAAATCTCTGGTAGCTCAGCAGGAAAAAGCTGCAGCTGACGTGCAATTGCGCGGTGTTCCGGCGATGTTTGTTAACGGTAAATATCAGCTGAATCCGCAGGGTATGGATACCAGCAATATGGATGTTTTTGTTCAGCAGTATGCTGATACAGTGAAATATCTGTCCGAGAAAAAATAATTCAATGTAAATTACATAAAGCCCGTGAATATTCACGGGCTTTTTTTATTATTTAATAAATATAAATACATTCTGATAATACATCCTGCCGCTGGACATTATTTCAGCATAAGTGGATATTCAAAGTTTTGCTGTTTTATCAGGGAATATTTATATGATACGTAAGTCAGCTACAGGTGTTATTGTTGCGTTAGCCGTAATCTGGGGTGGTGGCACATGGTACACAGGTACGCAAATTCAGCCTGGTGTCGAAAAATTTATTAAAGATTTTAACGATGCTAAAAAGAAAGGTGAACATGCCTACGATATGACGTTAAGTTATAAAAACTTTGACAAAGGCTTTTTTAATTCCCATTTTCAAATGCAAATTTCATTTGATAACGGTGCACCCGATCTCAATATCAAGCCAGGCCAGAAGGTTGCATTTGATGTGGATGTTGAGCACGGTCCGTTGCCCATCACAATGTTAATGCATGGTAATGTCATCCCAGCACTGGCAGCGGCAAAAGTGAACTTAGTGAATAATGAACTGACACAACCGCTATTTATCGCCGCGAAAAATAAATCGCCCGTGGAAGCGACATTGCGATTCGCGTTTGGTGGCTCATTCTCTACGACATTAGATGTTGCCCCTGCAGAGTATGGAAAGTTTTCTTTTGGTGAGGGCCAGTTTACTTTTAATGGTGATGGTAGTTCATTGTCTAACCTGGATATTGAAGGCAAAGTCGAAGATATTGTTCTGCAATTATCACCAATGAACAAAGTAACGGCAAAAAGTTTTACCATTGATTCTCTGACACGATTAGAAGAAAAGAAATTTCCGGTTGGTGAAAGCGAGTCGAAATTTAATCAGGTTAATATTATCAATCAGGGGGAAGACGTTGCCCAAATCGATGCTTTCGTTGCAAAAACCAGGCTGGATCGCGTTAAAGACAAAGATTATATCAATGTCAATCTGACCTACGAACTTGATAAGTTAACAAAAGGGAATCAGCAACTCGGTAGTGGTGAGTGGTCATTGATTGCTGAATCTATTGATCCCTCAGCAGTGCGCCAATTTATCATCCAGTATAACATTGCGATGCAGAAGCAGCTTGCTGCACACCCTGAGTTAGCAAACGATGAAGTTGCTCTGCAAGAAGTGAATGCTGCATTGTTCAAAGAGTATTTACCGTTATTACAACAAAGTGAGCCGACCATTAAACAACCGGTAAGATGGAAGAACGCACTCGGCGAACTAAATGCCAATCTGGATATCAGTATTGCCGACCCAGCCAAATCTTCATCATCCACAAACAAAGATATCAAATCGCTCAATTTTGATGTGAAGTTACCGCTTAATGTCGTCACAGAAACCGCAAAACAGCTTAATTTATCTGAAGGAATGGATGCGGAAAAAGCGCAAAAGCGGGCTGATAAACAAATCAGCGGGATGATGACCTTAGGTCAGATGTTTCAGTTAATCACGATTGACAACAATACCGCCCCGCTGCAACTGCGTTATACACCGGGTAAAGTTGTTTTTAACGGACAGGAGATGAGCGAAGAAGAATTTATGTCTCGTGCCGGACGTTTTGTTCATTAAAATACTCACTCGCCTCTGCTCATTCAGAGGCGAGCAAAATTTACTTGTCCTGCCGCTGTGATGACATCAACGACGTCAGAAGTCGGTCTTTTTCCTGCCACAGTGAGTTCAGCCATTGCTGAAAATGGCGCTTAAAGCTTTTGTCATTGATGTAGTCGCCATGTAACTCATCGGCAATAGGCTGTAAATCCACATGAACGACAATTCGCGTCAGTTTACCGCTTAACATATCGAAGAACGGCTGACGGTTATTGTCCGGATAACACAGCGTAACATTAAGCAGTTTATCGAATTGTTTACCCAGTACATTTAGCGCCATCGCAATGCCTGCCGCCTTTGGTGGCAACAAGTTTTGAAAAGTGGAGTGGGTTTGCTGATGTTTTTCTTGCGTGAAACGGGAGCCTTCAACGAAATTGACAATGGTGGTGGGATGCAGGCGAAACTTTTCACAAGAACGCCGAGTGGTTTCAACATCTTTACCACGTCGCTCCGGATGACGTAATAAATAAGCGCGGGAATAACGCTTCATAAACGGCATATCCAGCGCCCAGCACGCCAGGCCAAGAAATGGCACCCAGGCCAGCTGTTGCTTGAGGAAATATTTATTCATCGGAATGTGCTTACGAAACAGCACGCACAGTACGACAATATCTGCCCAACTACGGTGGTTACAAATAAGCAGATACCAGTTCTTCTTACTTAACCCTTCCAGCCCGTGAACTTCCCATTGCAGGAGTGGGTTCAGATGCAGTAATACCGCCAGACCTTCACACCAGCAATACATCATAAAATCACAAAAACGCGAAACCTTTCGCCAAATGACTGGCACAGGTAGCAATAGTTTTACAATCCCGGCAATGATGATCGGGACGGAACAAAAAATAGTGACCAAAATGGTCAATACGATACTCAGCAAAAGGGTTATCGCAGCGAGTATTCTCGTCATAATGAATTTATTCAAAAGGTTAGCCATAGACAGTGCGCTAAAGAAGCGCAAGGCGCAGATTTTAGCAGAAAACGACCCAAATAACGGATGATCCTTAAGGAGAAAAATAATTCATATCTATCCACATTAGAAAAAATCCCATTATCTCAATTATTAGGGATGGCTTTATTTTTAACTACATGAAAAACAAAGACAAACATCATACTGTAAAAAGCATGATAATAAATTAAAAGCGATGTAAATAATTTATGCACAAAGTTATCCACATGACGATTTGCGAGCGATCCAGAAGATCTACAAAAGATTTTCACGAAAAGCGGTGAAAAACTCATGTTTTTATCCTGTCTGTGGCATCCTTTACCCATAATCTGATAAACAGGCACGGACATTATGGTTCAGATCCCCCAAAATCCACTTATCCTTGTAGATGGTTCATCTTATCTTTATCGCGCATATCACGCGTTTCCCCCGCTGACTAACAGCGCAGGCGAGCCGACCGGTGCGATGTATGGTGTCCTCAACATGCTGCGCAGTCTGATCATGCAATATAAACCGACGCATGCAGCGGTGGTCTTTGACGCCAAGGGAAAAACCTTTCGTGATGAACTGTTTGAACATTACAAATCACATCGCCCGCCAATGCCGGACGATCTGAGAGCACAAATCGAACCTCTGCACGCGATGGTTAAAGCGATGGGACTGCCGCTGCTGGCGGTTTCTGGCGTAGAAGCGGACGACGTTATCGGTACTCTGGCGCGCGAAGCCGAAAAAGCCGGGCGTCCGGTGCTGATCAGCACTGGCGATAAAGATATGGCGCAGCTGGTGACGCCAAATATTACGCTTATCAATACCATGACGAATACCATCCTCGGACCGGAAGAGGTGGTGAATAAGTACGGCGTGCCGCCAGAACTGATCATCGATTTCCTGGCGCTGATGGGTGACTCCTCCGATAACATCCCTGGCGTACCGGGCGTCGGTGAAAAAACCGCGCAGGCATTGCTGCAAGGTCTGGGCGGGCTGGATACGCTGTATGCCGAGCCAGAAAAAATTGCTGGGTTGAGCTTCCGTGGCGCGAAAACAATGGCAGCGAAGCTCGAGCAAAACAAAGAAGTTGCTTATCTCTCATACCAGCTGGCGACGATTAAAACCGACGTTGAACTGGAGCTGACCTGTGAACAACTGGAAGTGCAGCAACCGGCAGCGGAAGAGTTGTTGGGGCTGTTCAAAAAGTATGAGTTCAAACGCTGGACTGCTGATGTCGAAGCGGGCAAATGGTTACAGGCCAAAGGGGCAAAACCAGCCGCGAAGCCGCAGGAAACCAGTGTTGCAGACGAAGCGCCAGAAGTGACGGCAACGGTGATTTCTTATGACAACTACGTCACCATCCTTGATGAAGAAACACTGAAAGCGTGGATTGCGAAGCTGGAAAAAGCGCCGGTATTTGCATTTGATACCGAAACCGACAGCCTTGATAACATCTCTGCTAACCTGGTCGGGCTTTCTTTTGCTATCGAGCCAGGCGTAGCGGCATATATTCCGGTTGCTCATGATTATCTTGATGCGCCCGATCAAATCTCTCGCGAGCGTGCACTCGAGTTGCTAAAACCGCTGCTGGAAGATGAAAAGGCGCTGAAGGTCGGGCAAAACCTGAAATACGATCGCGGTATTCTGGCGAATTACGGCATTGAGCTGCGTGGGATTGCGTTTGATACCATGCTGGAGTCCTACATTCTCAATAGCGTTGCCGGGCGTCACGATATGGACAGCCTCGCGGAACGTTGGTTGAAGCACAAAACCATCACTTTTGAAGAGATTGCGGGTAAAGGCAAAAATCAACTGACCTTTAACCAGATTGCCCTCGAAGAGGCCGGACGTTACGCCGCCGAAGATGCTGATGTCACCTTGCAGTTGCATCTGAAAATGTGGCCGGACCTGCAAAAACACAAAGGGCCGTTGAACGTCTTCGAGAATATCGAAATGCCGCTGGTGCCGGTGCTTTCACGCATTGAACGTAACGGTGTGAAGATCGATCCGAAAGTGCTGCACAATCATTCTGAAGAGCTCACCTTGCGTCTGGCTGAGCTGGAAAAGAAAGCGCATGAAATTGCAGGTGAAGAATTTAACCTTTCTTCCACCAAGCAGTTGCAAACCATTCTGTTTGAAAAACAGGGTATTAAACCGCTGAAGAAAACGCCGGGTGGCGCGCCGTCAACGTCGGAAGAGGTACTGGAAGAACTGGCGCTGGACTATCCGTTGCCAAAAGTGATTCTGGAGTATCGTGGTCTGGCGAAGCTGAAATCGACCTACACCGACAAGCTGCCGCTGATGATCAACCCGAAAACCGGGCGTGTGCATACCTCTTATCACCAGGCAGTAACTGCAACGGGACGTTTATCGTCAACCGATCCTAACCTGCAAAACATTCCGGTGCGTAACGAAGAAGGTCGTCGTATCCGCCAGGCGTTTATTGCGCCAGAGGATTATGTGATTGTCTCAGCGGACTACTCGCAGATTGAACTGCGCATTATGGCGCATCTTTCGCGTGACAAAGGCTTGCTGACCGCATTCGCGGAAGGAAAAGATATCCACCGGGCAACGGCGGCAGAAGTGTTTGGTTTGCCACTGGAAACCGTCACCAGCGAGCAACGCCGTAGCGCGAAAGCGATCAACTTTGGTCTGATTTATGGCATGAGTGCTTTCGGTCTGGCGCGGCAATTGAACATTCCACGTAAAGAAGCGCAGAAGTACATGGACCTTTACTTCGAACGCTACCCTGGCGTGCTGGAGTATATGGAACGCACCCGTGCTCAGGCGAAAGAGCAGGGCTACGTTGAAACGCTGGACGGACGCCGTCTGTATCTGCCGGATATCAAATCCAGCAATGGTGCTCGTCGTGCAGCGGCTGAACGTGCAGCCATTAACGCGCCAATGCAGGGAACCGCCGCCGACATTATCAAACGGGCGATGATTGCCGTTGATGCGTGGTTACAGGCTGAGCAACCGCGTGTACGTATGATCATGCAGGTACACGATGAACTGGTATTTGAAGTTCATAAAGATGATGTTGATGCCGTCGCGAAGCAGATTCATCAACTGATGGAAAACTGTACCCGTCTGGATGTGCCGTTGCTGGTGGAAGTGGGGAGTGGCGAAAACTGGGATCAGGCGCACTAAGATTCGCCTGAACATGCCCTTTTTTCGTAAGTAAGCAACATAAGCTGTCACGTTTTGTGATGGCTATTAGAAATTCCTATGCAACAACTGAAAAAAAATTACAAAAAGTGCTTTCTGAACTGAACAAAAAAGAGTAAAGTTAGTCGCGTAGGGTACAGAGGTAAGATGTTCTATCTTTCAGACCTTTTACTTCACGTAATCGGATTTGGCTGAATATTTTAGCCGCCCCAGTCAGTAATGACTGGGGCGTTTTTTATTGGGCGAAAGAAAAGATCCGTAATGCCTGATGCGCTATGTTTATCAGGCCAACGGTAGAATTGTAATCTATTGAATTTACGGGCCGGATACGCCACATCCGGCACAAGCATTAAGGCAAGAAAATTATTCGCCGTCCTGCGTTTCTTCTACAGGCTGCATCTCGCTAAACCAGGTATCCAGTTTCTGCCGCAGCTTGTCCACGCCTTGTTTCTTCAACGAAGAAAACGTTTCAACCTGCACATCACCGTTAAACGCCAGTACAGCTTCACGCACCATATTCAATTGCGCTTTACGTGCGCCGCTTGCCAGTTTGTCCGCTTTGGTCAGCAGCACCAGAACGGCGATATTGCTGTCTACCGCCCACTCAATCATCTGCTGATCCAAATCTTTCAGCGGATGGCGAATATCCATTAGCACCACCAGACCTTGCAGGCTCTGACGTTTTTCGAGGTATTCGCCGAGCGCACGCTGCCATTTGCGCTTCATCTCTTCCGGGACTTCCGCATAACCGTACCCAGGCAAGTCAACCAGACGCTTGCCGTCAGCCACTTCAAACAGGTTGATAAGCTGGGTGCGCCCTGGGGTTTTTGAGGTACGAGCCAGGCTTTTCTGGTTAGTCAGCGTGTTCAGCGCGCTGGATTTACCTGCGTTGGAACGGCCTGCAAAAGCCACTTCAATTCCGGTATCGGAAGGTAGGTGGCGAATATCAGGCGCACTCATCACAAAATGCGTCTGTTGATAATTCAAATTAGTCAAAGCGGTCGTCTCCGTCAGTCAAAGCTTTGTGGCGATTATACCTGAACTATAATAAAAGGCGGATTTTTCGGCGTGAGCGTTGTAAGTAAAAGCCATACGCTTTGTGAGACATTGCCGATAGTCTTTATGCGAAATAGCAGAGAAAATTCTGCGATGCATGTCAAATAAGCTATATAAATCAGTGAATTGCTTTTATATAAAACTCTGAAAATGTGCAAATACTGATGGCGGTTGATTGTTTGTTTAAAGCAAAGGCGTAAAGTAGCACCCATAGAGCGAGGACGCTAACAGGAACAATGACTCAGGATGAGGGTCAGGAGCGCCAGGAGGCGAAGACAGAGGATTGTCAGGAAGACAAACGTCCGGAGACGTAATTAAACGGAAATGGAATCAACACGGATTGTTCCGGCTAAAGGAAAAACAGGGTGTGTTGGCGGCCTGCAAGGATTGTAAGACCCGTTAAGGGTTATGAGTCAGGAAAAAGGCGACAGAGTAATCTGTCGCCTTTTTTCTTTGCTTGCTTTCTGTTAGATTCCGCCGCAAATCGATACTGAATAAAACGGCTAAAAGACGAACCATTATGAAACCATCATCTTCAAACTCACGCAGCAAAGGTCATGCAAAAGCGCGTCGAAAAACACGCGAGGAGCTGGATCAGGAAGCTCGTGATCGCAAGCGTCAGAAAAAACGTCGTGGTCATGCGCCGGGCAGCCGCGCAGCGGGCGGAAACACCACGTCAGGCAGCAAAGGCCAGAACGCACCAAAAGATCCACGTATTGGCAGTAAAACCCCTATTCCATTGGGCGTGACTGAAAAAGTCACCAAACAGCACAAACCGAAGAGTGAGAAACCTATGCTTTCACCGCAGGCGGAGTTGGAATTACTGGAAACGGATGAGCGTCTGGATGCGCTGCTGGAACGTCTGGAAGCAGGCGAAACCCTGAGTGCCGAAGAGCAATCCTGGGTGGATGCTAAACTGGATCGTATTGATGAGTTGATGCAGAAACTCGGCCTCTCTTATGACGATGACGAAGAAGAGGAAGAAGACGAGAAGCAAGAAGACATGATGCGTCTGCTGCGGGGCAACTAACGGATTGCCGCCGTGGGCCTTCCCGTTCTGCTGATAACCCTTCCGGTTATATGTTATCTGGTGTGGTTATTCGTTAAACTACAGCGGTTGTCGCGGCGACAAAAGTGGCTGCGCAACCGGCTGATGACCCGAAACGGGCATCCGCCGGTACGCCGTAGCCGCCAGAGACGCCATCGGAAGGAGTGAGCATGTCTGTACAGCAAATCGACTGGGATCTGGCCCTGATCCAGAAATATAACTATTCCGGGCCACGATACACCTCGTACCCGACCGCGCTGGAGTTTTCAGAAGACTTTGGCGAACAGGCGTTTTTACAAGCCGTGGCGCGCTATCCTGAGCGTCCATTATCTCTCTACGTACATATCCCGTTCTGCCATAAGCTTTGTTACTTCTGCGGTTGTAATAAGATTGTTACTCGCCAGCAGCACAAGGCCGATCAGTATCTGGACGCGCTGGAGCAAGAAATCGTCCATCGTGCACCGCTGTTCGCCGGGCGTCACGTCAGCCAATTGCACTGGGGCGGCGGAACGCGACGTATCTGAATAAAGCGCAAATCAGCCGCCTGATGAAGCTGCTGCGCGAAAACTTCCAGTTCAATGCCGATGCGGAGATTTCGATCGAAGTCGATCCGCGGGAAATCGAACTGGATGTACTCGATCATTTACGCGCCGAAGGCTTTAATCGCCTGAGCATGGGCGTGCAGGACTTCAACAAAGAAGTGCAACGTCTGGTTAACCGCGAGCAGGATGAAGAGTTCATCTTTGCACTGCTTAACCATGCGCGTGAGATTGGTTTTACCTCCACCAACATCGACCTGATTTACGGCCTGCCGAAACAGACGCCGGAGAGTTTCGCCTTTACCCTGAAACGTGTGGCGGAGCTGAACCCCGATCGTCTGAGTGTCTTTAACTACGCGCATCTGCCGACCATTTTTGCTGCTCAGCGCAAAATCAAAGATGCTGACCTGCCGAGTCCGCAGCAAAAACTCGATATCCTGCAGGAAACCATCGCCTTCCTGACGCAATCGGGCTATCAGTTTATCGGTATGGATCACTTTGCCCGTCCGGATGACGAGCTGGCGGTGGCCCAGCGTGAAGGCGTGCTGCATCGTAACTTCCAGGGCTACACCACTCAGGGCGATACCGATCTGCTGGGGATGGGCGTTTCCGCCATCAGCATGATTGGCGACTGCTACGCGCAGAACCAGAAAGAGTTGAAGCAGTACTATCAGCAAGTGGATGAACAAGGCAATGCGCTGTGGCGTGGTATTGCGCTAACGCGTGATGACTGTATTCGCCGCGATGTGATTAAGTCGCTCATCTGCAACTTCCGTCTGGATTACGCCCCTATTGAGAAACAGTGGGATTTGCACTTCGCTGATTACTTTGCGGAAGATCTCAAGCTGCTCGCCCCGTTAGCAAAAGATGGGCTGGTGGATGTGGATGAGAAGGGAATACAGGTGACGGCGAAAGGTCGCTTGCTGATCCGCAACATTTGCATGTGCTTTGATACCTATCTGCGCCAGAAAGCGCGGATGCAGCAGTTCTCACGGGTGATTTGAATAGTGAATGGCGCTTCGTTTACAAAGTAGAAAACGAAAGCGCCATCAATGTGCTGAGAACAAGATTGCCTGATGCGCTACGCTTATCAGGCCTACAAAACCTGTTGAAAATATTGCTTTTGTAGGCCGGATAAGGCGTTCACGCCGCATCCGGCATGAACAAAGAGCACTTCATCAGCAATCTGAAACTCAACTAAACAGCCCAATCATTGCGGCACACAGCACGGCAGCAACGGCAGTTTGCGGTGTGTGGCTGTCAACTGCGCCACTCGATACCAGATTAATTATTGATTCCAGCATAATGACTCTCCCCGTTTTCCGGGCAGATCATACTGAACTTATCGGAACAGTAAAGCGTAAAATACCAGCAATTTGCGCTCAATAATCAATCTTTACACACAAGCTGTGAATCACTCCATCCCCAGCTCTTTTAACTTACGCGTCAGGGTGTTGCGGCCCCAGCCGAGTAGCCGCGCCGCTTCCTGTTTATGCCCCTGCGTATGTCGCAACGCGGTCGTCAGTAACGTCCGCTCCAGCTCTGGCTGCGCTTCGGAAAGCAGATTTTGATGACCGGAACGCAGCGCTCTGTCTGCCCACTGCGCAAGAAGCGTCGCCCAGCTGTCCGGTTGCATTTGCGAAGTACTCTCCGCAACCGTTGATTCAAACAGTTCGCCGGGCAAATCCTGAATCAACACTTCCTGCCCGGCGGCCATCACCGTTAGCCAGCGGCAGGTGTTTTCCAGCTGGCGCACGTTGCCTGGCCACGCCAGACGCGTCAGAGCAGTTTCGGTTTCCGGATGCAGTAACTTCGCTTCTACGCCCAGTTCGCGCGCGGCAACCTGTAAAAAATGGCGCGCCAGACGGGGAATATCTTCCCGACGTTCGCGCAGCGGCGGCAGATGAACGCGGATAACGTTTAGGCGGTGGAACAGATCCTCACGGAACTTACCTTCCTGCACTCGCTGTTCGAGATTCTGGTGAGTGGCAGCGATAATCCGCACATCCACTTTCACCGGCGCATAGCCGCCAACGCGGTAAAACTGACCGTCTGCCAGCACGCGCAGCAAACGCGTCTGCACATCCAGCGGCATATCACCAATTTCGTCGAGGAATAATGTACCGCCATCGGCCTGTTCAAAACGCCCCTGACGAATGGTATTCGCGCCAGTAAACGCGCCTTTCTCGTGGCCAAACAGTTCTGATTCGATCAAATCTTTTGGGATAGCTGCCATATTCAGCGCGATAAACGGCGCTTTGGCGCGCGGACTGTGGCGATGCAGGGCATGAGCGACCAGTTCTTTACCGGTGCCGGATTCGCCGTTAATCAGCACGCTAATAGAAGAACGCGAAAGCCGACCGATAATACGGAACACGTCCTGCATGGCTGGCGCTTCGCCGATGATATCGGTCGTTGGGCCGTTAAGCTGAATATTACGCGGCTGCTGCTGTTCCTGGTAATGACTGATAGCGCGCTCAACCAGCGCCACGGCTTCGTCGATATCAAACGGTTTGGGCAGATAATCAAACGCCCCTTGTTGATAGGCGCTGACGGCAGCATCCAGATCGGAATGTGCGGTCATAATGATGACCGGAAGCATTGGATGGCGCTGTTTAATCTGCTTGAGCAGCGCCAGCCCGTCCATTCCCGGCATACGGATATCTGAAAGCAGCACATCCGGCGTTTTGCTCGCCAGCGCCTCCAGTACTTCCGCGCCGTTCTCAAATGTCGTACAGGTTAAACCCGCTCCAGCGAGCGCACGTTCAAGCACCCAACGGATGGAACTATCGTCATCGACTACCCAGACTATCCCTCGTTGCATAAACGTCACCTTTATTTCCTGATAGGCAGGTAAACCGAGAACTCGGTATGACCTGGCCAACTGGTAAATTCAATTTTGCCTGAATGCTGATCAATCAAATTACGGGCGATGGATAAGCCAAGCCCGGTGCCACCTTCGCGGCCGCTGACCATCGGGTAAAACAGCGTATCCTGCAAATGAGGCGGAATGCCCGGCCCGTTATCTTCCACATCAATCCGCGCCGCCAGCCGGTAGCGCTCGCCGTGTAAGGTCAGTTGAAACGCGGTGCGGGTACGCAGAATGATTTCACCGCCTTCCGGCCCCAGCGCCTGTAGCGCATTGCGCACAATATTCAGCAAGACCTGTTCAATTTGATCCGGGTCGTGCGCCAGTTCCGGCAGGCTGGGATCGTAATCACGAATCAACCGCACGTTGTCCGGCAGTTCCATCGACACCAGCGTTACCACGCGTTCAGCCACTTTGTGAATACTTTCGGTAACGCGCGTACCGGGCAGCTGCGGCCCCAACAGACGGTCGACCAGATTTCGCAGCCGGTCCGCCTGTTCGATAATCACTTTGGTATATTCGAGTAGTGATGGGTCAGGTAACGCTTTGCTGAGCAGCTGCGCCGCGCCACGTAAACAGCCAAGCGGATTTTTAATCTCATGTGCCAGGCCGCGCACTAAATCACGGGCAGCAACCTGCTGGGCGTGCTGTAGCTGTTCCTGACTTAAGCGGCGCTGGTTATCCATCGGAGCCATCTCCAGCAGGATCATGCCGTCCGGCATACGCTGGGCCGTCACAGAAAGGATATGCGAGCGCCCGTCGATGACCAGCGTCACTTCGTTATCGGTAAAACCTTGCCCCGCCTCCAGACTTTCTTGCATCAGCTCGATATTTAATGAGAAGTAGCTCAACAGTTCCGGTAACGGTGTACCAAACAATTTGCGGGAGCTTTGGGCGAGCAGTTGTTGCGCGGCAGGGTTGGCGTAATGGATCTCCAGGTTGTCATCGATTAACAAAATACTGTTAATCAGCGAGTTGAGGATCTGCCCAGCATCGGGCTGCGTGCCTGTTGCCATAAAGCAGTCTCCTGAACAGGTTGCACCATTTTAGTGCATTATAGCTTTTTACGGATAAAAAGCGCGAAGCATCAGAGAATTGACGGAGAAAAAAGCCCATGCAGAGATGGGCTGAAAGTTTCCACGGCAACTAAATCCCGGCGTTGTTGCGCCGGGTAGTACAACTTCAACTATTAGACGCTGTAGTACAGCTCAAACTCTACCGGATGCGGAGTCATACGCACGCGGTCATCTTCTTCGCGACGCAGAGCGATGTACGCATCAATTGCTTCGTCAGTGAACACGCCACCGGCTTTCAGGAACTCGCGGTCCAGATCCAGTTCGTTCAGTGCTTCTTCCAGAGAGCCTGCAACCTGTGGGATCTCTTTCGCTTCTTCTGGCGGCAGGTCATACAGGTTTTTGTCCATGGCTTCACCCGGATGGATCTTGTTCTTGATACCATCAAGACCGGCCATCAGCAGGGCAGCAAAGCACAGGTACGGGTTAGCTGCCGGATCCGGGAAACGTACTTCGATACGACGTGCTTTCGGAGAAGAAACCACCGGAATACGGATAGACGCAGAACGGTTACGCGCAGAGTAAGCCAGCATTACCGGTGCTTCATAGCCCGGGACCAGACGCTTATAAGAGTTGGTGGTCGGGTTTGCCAGGGCGTTAATCGCTTTAGCGTGTTTGATTACGCCGCCAATGTAGTACAGCGCCTGCTCAGACAGACCTGCGTATTTGTCGCCTGCGAACAGGTTAACGCCGTTTTTAGACAGAGACATGTGGCAGTGCATACCGGAGCCGTTATCACCGAACATCGGTTTTGGCATAAAGGTCGCGGTTTTACCGAAGCGGTGCGCTACGTTGTGCACAACATATTTGTAGATCTGAATTTCGTCAGCTTTTTTGGTCATGGTATTGAAGCGGGTAGCCACTTCGTTCTGACCAGCAGTCGCTACTTCGTGGTGATGGGCTTCAACCACCAGACCCATCTGTTCCATCACCAGACACATTTCAGAACGAATATCCTGAGCCGAGTCTACCGGTGGAACCGGGAAGTAACCGCCTTTCACTGCCGGACGGTGACCTTTGTTACCACCTTCGTATTGGGTGGAGGAGTTCCATGCGCCTTCGATATCGTCGATAGCAACGTGGGAACCGGAGATAGATGATCCGAAACGGATGTCATCGAACAGGAAGAATTCAGGTTCTGGCCCGAACAGTACGGTGTCGGCAATGCCAGTGGAACGCAGGTAATCTTCGGCGCGCTTCGCAATGGAGCGCGGGTCACGGTCATAGCCTTGCAGGGTGCCAGGTTCAAGGATGTCGCAACGGATAATCAGGGTGGAGTCGGCGAAGAACGGGTCAATCACTGCGGTGGATGCGTCTGGCATCAGCACCATGTCGGACTCGTTAATGCCTTTCCAGCCGCCAATCGAGGAGCCGTCAAACATTTTGCCTTCTTCGAAGAATTCAGCATTCACCTGATGAGCAGGGATAGTGACGTGCTGTTCTTTACCTTTAGTATCGGTGAAGCGCAAATCAACAAACTTCACTTCGTGCTCGTTCAGCATCGTCAGTACGTGTTCAGCGGACATACTTTAACTCTCCTGGATTGGTCATGGTCGTCGTGGTAACGAAATCTGCAATTATTTTGGCCGTGTCGCCGTAAAAAAGATAAAGCGAAATCTGTGCCAACTTTTAAATTGCCCCTAAAAGGCGTTATCATGCGCACCATCGTGCAAAAGGGCTGCACCACGATGTGAATGTTGCACCAATATAGTGCTTCAATGGAAACATTAAGCACCATGTTGGTGCAATGACCTTTGGATAACCCTTTTTATGCTCCGTGAAAGCGATCACAAAGGGACTCTGCAATACTTGTTTGCGGAGGATGTTTGTGATCCTGTTTTGTAGTGCGATTAATCCGTGTACAATAACGCGCTATTTCTAATGCCTGAGGCAAAGTTGTGATCGAAAAATTGCGTAATATCGCCATCATCGCGCACGTAGACCATGGTAAAACCACCCTGGTAGACAAGCTGCTCCAACAATCCGGTACGTTCGACTCTCGTGCCGAAACCCAAGAGCGCGTGATGGACTCCAACGATTTGGAGAAAGAGCGTGGGATTACCATCCTCGCGAAAAACACCGCTATCAAATGGAATGATTACCGTATCAACATCGTTGATACCCCGGGGCACGCCGACTTCGGTGGTGAAGTTGAACGTGTAATGTCCATGGTAGACTCAGTGCTGCTGGTGGTTGACGCATTTGACGGCCCGATGCCGCAAACGCGCTTCGTAACCAAAAAAGCGTTTGCTTACGGCCTGAAGCCGATTGTTGTTATCAACAAAGTTGACCGCCCTGGCGCGCGTCCTGATTGGGTTGTGGATCAGGTATTCGATCTGTTCGTTAACCTCGACGCGACCGACGAGCAGCTGGACTTCCCGATCGTTTACGCTTCTGCGCTGAACGGTATCGCGGGTCTGGACCACGAAGATATGGCGGAAGACATGACCCCGCTGTACCAGGCGATTGTTGACCACGTTCCTGCGCCGGACGTTGACCTTGACGGTCCGTTCCAGATGCAGATTTCTCAGCTCGATTACAACAGCTATGTTGGCGTTATCGGCATTGGCCGCATCAAGCGCGGTAAAGTGAAGCCGAACCAGCAGGTCACTATCATCGATAGCGAAGGCAAAACCCGCAACGCGAAAGTCGGTAAAGTGCTGGGCCACCTCGGTCTGGAACGTATCGAAACCGACCTGGCGGAAGCTGGCGATATCGTTGCGATCACGGGCCTTGGCGAACTGAACATTTCTGACACCGTTTGCGACACGCAAAACGTTGAAGCGCTGCCGGCACTCTCCGTTGATGAGCCGACCGTTTCTATGTTCTTCTGCGTTAACACCTCGCCGTTCTGCGGTAAAGAAGGTAAGTTCGTAACGTCTCGTCAGATCCTGGATCGTCTGAACAAAGAACTGGTACACAACGTTGCGCTGCGCGTAGAAGAAACCGAAGACGCTGATGCGTTCCGCGTTTCTGGTCGTGGCGAACTACACCTGTCTGTTCTGATCGAAAACATGCGTCGTGAAGGTTTCGAACTGGCGGTATCCCGTCCGAAAGTTATCTTCCGTGAAATCGACGGTCGTAAACAAGAGCCATATGAAAACGTGACTCTGGACGTTGAAGAACAGCATCAGGGTTCTGTAATGCAGGCGCTGGGCGAACGTAAAGGCGACCTGAAAAACATGAATCCAGACGGTAAAGGCCGCGTACGTCTCGACTACGTGATCCCAAGCCGTGGTCTGATTGGCTTCCGTTCTGAGTTCATGACCATGACTTCCGGTACTGGTCTGCTGTACTCCACCTTCAGCCACTACGACGACGTACGTCCGGGTGAAGTGGGTCAGCGTCAGAACGGCGTACTGATCTCTAACGGTCAGGGTAAAGCGGTCGCGTTCGCGCTGTTCGGTCTGCAGGATCGCGGTAAGCTGTTCCTCGGTCACGGTGCAGAAGTTTACGAAGGTCAGATTATCGGTATTCATAGCCGCTCTAACGACCTGACTGTAAACTGCCTGACCGGTAAGAAACTGACCAACATGCGTGCTTCCGGTACTGACGAAGCCGTTGTTCTGGTTCCGCCTATCCGCATGACTCTGGAACAAGCTCTGGAGTTCATCGATGATGACGAACTGGTAGAAGTGACTCCGACCTCTATCCGTATTCGTAAACGTCACCTGACGGAAAACGATCGTCGTCGCGCCAACCGCGCACCGAAAGACTATTAATTTCGTTTTTTAGTTATAAAAAACTGCCATCGCTGGCAGGTTTTTTTTGCTTATGGAAAACAAAATCCGCTGAAATTCCCAGCGGATTTTCCGAAATTTCAATTTCAGGATACTTCTTGCTCGGCAACCACCAGTTCAACATTCTCTTCACTTAACAACTGGCAGAAAGAATTGGGAGGCGGGGCATCAGTAAAAAAAGCCCTGACATTCCGTGCATTGCCAATTGAAACGGCAGCAGACGCGGCAAACTTCGTATGATCGGCCACTAACAATGTATTCCGCGCATGTTTAATCATCGTTCTCGCGACTAACGCTTCATTTACATCAAATTCCAGTAGGGTGCCGTCATGTTCAATGGCACCTATACTGGTGATTAAATAATCTGCGCGGAAGCCTTCAATAAAATCCACGGCTCCTGGGCCGATAATCCCGCCGTTATGAGCGCGTAAAGTGCCTCCCGGCACCATCACTTCAATATCCTGATTCTTATAAAGAATCTGTGCCACACGTAGGCTGTTAGTGATAATGCGTAAATCACGCCGGTTGAGTAATGCCCTGGCAACGGCTTCTACGGTTGTACCGATGGTGATAAAGACGGTACAGCGTTCGGGAAGGTAATCGGCGACTGCCTCAGCGATCGCCCGTTTCTCGGCGGTGAGCGAAAGTTCCCGTTGCTCAAAAGCGGTATTCATGACGCTGGAGACGCGCCCGGCCCCTCCATGATGACGGGTGATCAAGCCCTGCTCACTGAGTTTTCGGATATCCCGGCGCACGGTTTGCGTTGAAACATCCAGCAGTTGTGCCAGTTCTTCAATATTCATATAACCGCGTTCTGCGATTAGATGAACGAGTTGGTCATGGCGTGGATTACCTGTCACTTCGATGATACTCATGAATACTCCCTTGCCCCTCCTCGGTAGATGTTTACCATTTTACGCATAAAGTGACAAAAATGATTCGGTTTGCTCACGATTAGGAATGCCGGCCCGACCGCCAGGCTGGGTACATTTCATCGCGGCAACCGCACTGGCAAAACGAATAGCCTCTTTTGTTGGCATTTTTTCTGCCAACGCTACCGCGAGTGCGCCGTGAAAAACATCGCCTGCTCCAGTGGTATCAACCACATTGACAGAAAATGCCTCCTGTTGACACAAATGACCATCTTCAATCCACAACGATCCTTCAGAACCCAGCGTAACATACACTTTACCTGCTGTTTGTGTCGTTGCCTGGAACAAACCTTCTTCAGGTGACTGCAGGCCAGTCATGCGTTTCAGCCCTGGTGTTGAGAACACGGCGTGATCGGCAAGCGCGACAAGTGGAGAAATATCCTGCGGTGTCATATCGGCGTCTAAAAGCGTTGTCACACCCGCAAGGCACGCTAGCGAGAATGCTTTTTCAGTACCGCTATGCCAGCGAACATCGGCCAGAATCAGATCATAACGAGAGAAATCGATCGCTTCTAACCATTCGGCATCAGTACCGAGATCAGGACTTGGATAATTAACGATAATCCGTTCGCCATGCTGATCAACGAGGATCGCTGATTGCGACGAACGGGCGTTAGGATATCGGCGGCAAAATGCGGTATTGACGCCCCAACCCTCAAGTTCTGCAAGTAAGGTATTTCCACAACTGTCATCGCCGACGCGACCGATGAAATCAACCTCCACGCCAAGCTTTGCGATTGCAACAGCGGCTGTTGCTGCCGGGCCGCCACCAATCTCAAGATAATGATTTGCCTGATATTTCCCGCCGCCCTCCGGCAGAGTGGGCAAAGAATAAATTCTGTCCTGAACTGTGATACCCACGCATGCAATTCTGGTCATATTTGTCTTGTCCTGTTTAATTTTGTCGTCTTTGGTCAATTTAAATGACGCAAATGATCAAATTAGTGATGCGTGTCGTGTTTTTGAACATAAATTACAAATATGCTCAAAAAAAGACGAAAACGAATTTTCAATTGTCATTATTTTGTCAATGTCAGACAGGAGAGTATTCATGGCAACCATTGCATTTCTCGGGCTGGGGCAGATGGGTAGCCCAATGGCTAACAATCTATTGCAAAAAGGGCATTCATTGCAGGTATTTGATGTCAATGCACAGGCCGTCGATGCGCTAGTTACGCAGGGGGCCACTGCGGCACAAACCCCAGCGGAAGCAGCAGCAGGCGCTGAATTTATCATCACTATGCTTCCCAATGGTGACATTGTTCGACAGGTTCTGTTGGGGAAAAAGGCGTCTGTGAGGCTGTTTCATCTGACGCGTTATTGATTGATATGTCGACTATTCATCCCTTACAGACCGATGCATTAATACGGGAGTTACAAGAAAAAGGCATCAGTATGATGGACGCTCCCGTGGGCAGAACGTCCGTGAATGCGATTGATGGCACATTGCTGATTTTAGCGGGTGGCACTGATGAGCAGATTGCACGTGCACGCCCGATTCTTATGTGCATGGGTAATGAGCTGGTCGAGGCTGGGCGGCCCAGGAATGGGGATCCGCGTGAAGCTAATTAACAACTATATGAGCATTGCGCTTAATGCGCTGTCCTCCGAGGCCGCTGTGTTATGTGAGTCACTGGGATTAAATCTTGATGTCGCAATTAAGGTGATGAGTGGTACGGCAGCAGGGAAAGGACATTTTACGACCACCTGGCCTGGCAAAGTGCTGAAAGGCGATCTTTCACCCGCCTTCATGGTGGATCTGGCGTTGAAAGATCTGCGTATTGCAGTTGACGTCGCTCGGGAGACGGGGGCACCGCTCAATATGGGGATTGCAGCAGAAAGTTATTACGCTGCAGCAAGTCAAGACGGCAAAGGGCGGCAGGACTGGAGTGCCCTGCTAAATCAGGTTCGCCAGCAGGCTGGTCTTTAATTTTATCTATTAACAGGAGTTTCTATGTCATCCCACTTCACCCCATTTACGCTGAAAGATATCTCCCGCCCAGGTGGTGGATTTGCCATGTTAGCTGTCGATCAGCGTGAGGCCATGCGCTTGATGTTTGCGGCAGCAGGGCAGCCAAAACCCATCGCCGACAGTGTACTCACCGATTTTAAAGTTGCCGCGACCCGAATCCTTTCTCCTTATGCTTCTGCCGTTCTGGCGGATAAACAATTTTGTCTTGAGCAAATAGTCGAGCAGGGCGCTGTTGCTAATTCTTGCGGCCTGATTGTCGCTGCCGATCTTTTTATCCCAGGTAATGGCATCCCGGTTGATAGCGTTGAAATAGATATGTCCGTCGACCCGCATAAAGCCCGTGAAATGGGGGCTAAGGCAATGAAATTACTTGTACTCTGGCGTGAAGATGAACCCGCAGAGGAACGTCTGGCAATGGTTGATAAATTTGTTCGTCGCTGCCGTAGTGCCGGGCTGGTGAGCATTATTGAACCTGTGGTGCGTCCACCTCGTCGCGGTTGGGACTTTGATCGTGAAAGCGCCATTGTTGCCGCCGCCGCAGAGCTTGGTGGAACAGAGGCTGATCTTTACAAAGCCGAGATGCCATTAGGGGGCAAAGGCGATGAAAAAACCTTACTTGCCGCCTGTCAGCAACTTAACGATCAGATGAAGATGCCGTGGGTAATTCTTTCTTCTGGCGTTGATGCCGATATTTTTGGCCGTGCAGTAAGTATTGCCATGAAAGGTGGTGCGTCGGGCTTCCTGGCTGGACGAGCGGTTTGGGCGTCGGTTGTTGGTGCACAAGATCCACAAACTATGCTGCGCGATGTCTCTGTTCCTCGTTTACAACGGTTGGCAGAAATTGTCGATGAAGGTATCGCGCAACGCTAATCCCCTATGGATATCGATTCTGGAGAATAACAATGGATAAAATTACCCAGGTTTTATTTTCAGATATTGGGAAAGTCACCACTCAATATGTTGAAGTACCACACCAGGAACTTAAACCGCACGAAGTGCGGATTGCGCCTGTGTTCTATGGGATATGCGGTTCGGATCTGCATGTTCTGAAAGGCGGTCATCCGTTTGCCAAACCACCTGTCGTCCCCGGTCATGAAATTGCAGCGCGCGTTACGGAAGTTGGCAGCGACGTTAAAAATGTACAGCCGGGCGATCATGTTGTGGTCGATCCCATCATGGCTTGCATGGAATGCCGAGCCTGCAAAGCAGGACGTTTTAATCTTTGTGAACCACCGCAGGTTGCTAGTTTTCGCGCACCGGGCTTTGCTCGCTCACAACACATTGTTCCTGCGCGTAATTGCCATGTCGCACCAGCCTCTTTACCGCTAAAAGTGTTGGCCTTTGCCGAACCGGCGGCTTGTGCCCGTCACTGCGTTAACCGAATGCCGAAAGCTTCTCTGGAAAGCGTACTGGTAATTGGTGCCGGAACGATAGGCTTATCCATCGTGCAGGCACTGCGCATTATGGGGGCAGGTAAGATTACCGTGATTGAACCTGACGCTGCCAAACGCGCGCTGGCGTTAAAGCTGGGCGCAGCAGAAGTTTGGGCACTAGGTGAGCTGGCCGCAGATGTGCGATTTACGGGGGCGATTGATGTCGTTGCAGCGCAGGCCACGCTTAACGATGCATGTACCCGTGTATATGCCGGAGGCACCGTCGTGTGCATGGGCGTACCAAGTGGGCCGCGTGAAATACCATTACCGATGATGCAACGTTTCGAGCGTGACTTGCTCAACTCTGGCATGTACATCCCTGAAGATTTCGATGCTGTTATCGAATGGCTGGCGGATGGGCGGTTTGATACCAGTGAACTGGTTACCGATTTATTTGCCATTGAGGATGCAGCGGCGGCATTTGAACGCGCGCAGCAAAATGACTCCATAAAGGTCATGCTGCAATTTGCGCCGGAATGATTTTCTAAATCTCTGTCTGGCGCTGCGTCACGTCAGCGCCACCCTACAACAATTAAAAAGGACACTGCGATGAGTCAAATCACCAGTCCTGCAACTTATTCAATTAGTCGGCCACAGGACGTAATTGATATTGTTGGATTTGCCCCTATATTTCCAGACATCTGTTATCACTTAACCCATTACAAGCCCGCTGCCGCAGATATTCCCGTGGCGAGCGATAACCCAGCGCACTATGCGGATGCCATTCGTTATAATGCTCGAACGCCTCTGCAAGGTTCTTTGCTGCCGTTAACCCGTCTGGTTTGGGCATGATACTGATGTAGTCACGCTTTATCGTTTTCACGAAGCTCTCTGCTATTCCGGTAATGACTCCAACTTATTGATAGTGTTTTATGTTCAGATAATGCCCGATGACTTTGTCATGCAGCTCCACCGATTTTGAGAACGACAGCGACTTC